>JBEAOI010000032.1:0-4005 GCA_041165005.1 Actinomycetota bacterium | reverse complement strand
GGAACACCAAGGCTGCGGAAAACATCGTGATAGAAATCGTGCTGACCAAGAAGCAGTTCGTGCACATACTTCAAGAACATGCCGCTTTCGGCACCTTGAATAATGCGGTGGTCGTATGTGCTGGTGATGGTGACCACCTTCGACACACCAAGGCGAACCAACGAACGTTCGTCGCTGCCCTGAAACTCTGCTGGGTAATCGATGCTGCCAACACCAACGATGACACCTTGACCAGGCATTAAGCGTGGCACCGACTGAACTGTGCCAATGGTGCCTGGGTTGGTGAGGCTGACGTTTGCACCTTGGAAATCTTCAACCGTCAATTTGTTTGTGCGCACCTTGCGAATGATTTCGTCATAGGCAAGCAAGAATCCTGCGAAGTCGAGTGCATCGGCATTGCGCAGCACTGGAACAACGAGTGTGCGCTGACCCTTGCCCTTATCTACGTCGACAGCAAGACCAATGTTTACGTTGTTGTGCTTTTGAATTTGCGGCTTACCGTCGGCATCGGTGAGGTAACCGTTCTTCATGTTTGGAACAGCGTCAGCAATTGCGCGAACAATGGCGTAACCAATGATGTGAGTGAAACTGATTTTTGGCTGACCCGTGCGCGAGCGGTAGTTGTTCATGACCTTGCGGTTCACTTCCAACAATTTGGCTGGCACATTGCGGAAACTGGTTGCGGTAGGAACCGTGAGGCTCTTTTCCATGTTCGTTGCAATTGCAGCCGAAACACCACGCAATGGTTCTGGTTCGCCGTCCGGAATGATTTCTGAAGTTGCAATCTTTGGTGCAGGTGGCTCAACGCCAGGCGAGGTAACGACCGGCTTCGGCTTTGCACCTTCTTCGCGCAACTCTGGCGGCAATGCAGGGCGAATGATTTCTGCTGTGCTGTCTACCTTTGGCGTGCCAGCAGGCTTGAAGTCGCTAAAGAACTCTTTCCACGTATCGCCGACCGAGTTTGGGTCTTCGCGAAAACGCTCGTACATCTCTTCGACGAGCCACGAATTGGCCCCGAAATCTTCGGGCTTTGAGCGATCAAGCATCGCTCTCATCGTACTCTGTGTCTTTCGACCACAACCATCGGGGCTTACGAAAAGCCTCATAACATAAGGGCATGATTCGTTTTGCCAAAAGTTCACTTGCCGTAGTTGCCGTTGCCGTTGCACTTTCTGCGTGCAGCAGCTCTACCGCTACCCCAGCAACCCTTCCCGCCACGGTTGACCTTGAAGTGCGTGCAGTTGCCGGTTTGAAATTTGACAAGTCTGCATATGACGCAACCGCAGGCGACATTGAAATTGGTTACGTGAACGACGACACCATTCGACACACGCTTGTCGTTGTGGAAGGTGACACCAAAGTAGGAACGCTTGAGTTGAAGGTAAACAAGCGTGGCGACACCGACTTGGGCTCAATCAACTTGCCTGCAGGAAATTATGTGCTGCTCTGCACGGTGCCTGGCCACCAAAGCATGAAAGCCGATCTCACCGTTAAGTGAGACCGGCTTTCACAAGAAACCGTTAACGAGTTTCGAAAACTATCCGAGCATTACCTCGGAAAGAATCCACAACACCAACCACAAAATTCCGCTGGTGATGAGCGCGTTCTTATGGCTCTCGTACATCCACAACATTTTGTTGCCAGCCTTGATGCCACCGAAGATTCCGATTGCATTCAATTCGAACAACGCGATGATTACGCATGAGATCATGAGGAACATTGACGCATCTGACGAAGATGCTTCTGCAAACACGCTGTAGAAGTGAGCAGCACCCACCATGAAGAACAACATGCTTACCGAGAAGATCATGTTCTGACGTGATGCGAGCAAAGCCTTGCGTCCAGCAGTTGGTGCATCGGCATTTGCTTCGCCGCCTGCCAACACGTTTGCTGCGTTAGCAAGAACAACCTTCTGGTTTTTCCAGATGATCATCCATACGTTTGCTGCCATCAAAATTCCCAGAACCATTCCGAGCGAAATTGCAGCGTCGTGGCCATTGCCCGATGCTCCACCGTTCATGAAGTTCTTCCAGTAGTCAGGTTGACCGGTAATCAAGATTCCGGTTGCAAGAGTTGCAATTGCTGCCCAACGGAACCACCACAAAGCGCGACGTGCGATTTTGTCGATGGTGATGTTGCGAGCCTTGCCTTCGTCGCCATAAGCAGCGAGTCCTGGTACTTGCACCAAGTTGAAGTAGTACAGCAAGCCGATCCAGGCAATACCCACAAGAATGTGGAGCCAACGGAAGCCGAAGCTGAAAATGTAATCCTGCGAGAGCAGTTCCATGAATGTGATCCCCTTTTGGTATCGATACAGCGTTGAATAGATGTTCTCCGCTTGGTTCAAAACTAGCACTGCCCTTTGGCGGGCTGTGGCTACTAGTTTGTAGGCGTTATGGCTGCTGAATTCATATATACGTGTTACAAACTTGCCCGCTTCTACCCACCCGACCGCACGGTTTTAGAAGACATTTCACTGTCGTTCTACCCAGGCGCAAAGATCGGCGTAATTGGATCGAACGGCAGCGGTAAATCCAGCCTGTTGCGCATTATGGCTGGTGTTGATGATGGCTACACCGGCGAGGCGCGCCTCACTCCAGGGTTCACCGTTGGCTTGCTTGAGCAGGAACCACAGCTAGACCCAAATAAAGATGTGCTTGGCAACGTGATGGACGGCGTTGCACCAATTCGCGACTTACTCACGCGCTACGAAGAAGTAACTGCCATGTGGGGCGACCCCGATGCAGACTTCGACAAAGTGGGCGCACTGCAAGCAGACCTTGAAGCAAAAATTCAAGCTGCTGACGCATGGAGCTTGGAACGCAACGTAGAAATTGCGATGGACGCATTGCGCTGCCCGCCAAACGATGCCGACGTAACAAAACTTTCTGGTGGTGAACGTCGCCGTGTTGCACTGTGTCGTTTGTTGCTCAGTCGCCCCGACTTGTTGTTGCTAGACGAACCAACCAACCACTTGGACGCAGAAAGCGTTGATTGGTTGGAGCGCTTCTTGCAGGAATACCCAGGAACTGTTGTGGCAATTACCCACGACCGTTACTTCCTCGACAACGTAGCGAAATGGATTCTTGAACTTGATCGCGGTCGCGGCATTCCATTCTCCGGCAACTACACCAGTTGGTTGGAACAGAAACAAGAACGCCTTGGTAAAGAAGAAAAAGCAAACGATGCACGTAAGCGCACGTTGCAACGCGAACTTGAATGGGTGCGCATGGCGCCAAAGGCTCGTCAGTCGAAAGGTAAAGCACGTCTTGCTGCATACGAGAAGCTGCATGCAGAAGCGCAAGCAGCAGATGGTGGTGCCGACAAATTGGAAATTGCAATTCCTGCTGGACCACGCCTTGGCGACACCGTCATTGAAGTGAAGAACTTGGTGAAAGGCTTTGGCGACAGACTGCTGATTGAAGACCTGACGTTCTCGTTGCCACCTGCTGGCATTGTTGGAATTATCGGACCAAACGGTGCTGGTAAAACCACATTGTTCCGCATGCTTACCGGTCAAGAAGCACCAGACTCGGGAACCATCACTGTTGGTGAAACCGTGCAATTGAGTTACGTGGACCAAAACCGCGACACACTCGACGCCGAAGCTTCGGTATACGAAGAAATCACTGGCGGTGCAGAAACACTAAAGATTGGTGGTCGTGAAATTCATGGCCGTGCATACGTTTCGAGCTTCAACTTCAAAGGCAGCGACCAACAAAAGCGTGTAGGCGAACTGTCGGGTGGTGAACGCAACCGCGTGCACTTGGCCAAGTTGCTGAAGCACGCAGGAAACGTGTTGCTATTGGACGAACCAACAAACGACCTCGACGTAGACACATTGCGAGCTTTGGAAACTGGTCTTGAATCGTTCCCCGGTTGCGTGGTGGTTATTTCGCACGACCGCTGGTTCCTCGACCGCATTGCCACACACGTGTTGGCATTTGAGGGCGACAGCCAAGTGCGTTGGTATGAAGGTAACTTCAGCGATTACGAAGCATGGCG
>JBEAOI010000031.1:0-2564 GCA_041165005.1 Actinomycetota bacterium | reverse complement strand
CGACCATTGAAGCGCGCAAGCAATTCACCGACCAATACGCACGTACAGTTCCGAACCCCGTGCGATTCTTGGCTAAAGCATTGCAATTCTGAACAACTGATTATCAGATAGGTTGACCATCGTGTCAAAAGTATTGATCACTACTTCTTCGTTCAATTTGGGCAATTTTGCCCAAGCAAAATCTCTTCATGATGCAGGCATTTCTATTGAAGTGAACCCACATGGCCGGCGACTTAGCGAAGACGAAGTTGCAGATCTGGTAGCTACAGACGTGATCGCAATACTGGCTGGACTTGAACCGCTTACTGATCGCGTCTTATCAAACGCAAAATCGTTGCGAGTAATCGCTCGGTGCGGAACGGGACTGGACAGCGTTGATTTGCAGTCGGCTAGCCGATTAGGAATTGATGTGTTCAATACTCCTGACGCACCAACCCAAGCGGTGGCCGAACTCACCATCGCACATATGTTGAATTCATTGCGACATATTTCAACTACGGACTCAAATATGCGATCAGGAAAGTGGACCCCAACAATGGGTTCACTACTCGCAACAAAAACCGTTGGGCTTATTGGTGTTGGCAGAATCGGAAGCGCCGTTGCAAAACTTGCAAAGGCGTTTGGATCCCGTGTTATTGGTTTTGATCCCGTAGTGAGTTCACACAACTCCGTTGAAATGCTCTCGCTTGACGAGGTTCTCACCCAGGCTGACATTGTTTCCTTGCACGTACCAATCAATGATCAGACACATCACATCGTGAATGCGAGCGCCATTTCACGTATGAAAACCGGATCAATCGTTGTAAATGTCTCACGCGGTGGTCTTATTGATGAGTCAGCACTTCACGATGCATTGAAATCTCAACACTTGTCCGGTGCAGCACTTGACTGTTTTGAAGACGAGCCATACTCGGGCCCATTGCTACAAATTCCCGGTGTCCATGTCACCGCGCATATGGGTTCATATGCGCGTGAAACCCGTGATCTCATGGAAGTTGAGGCAAGCACCAATTTGGTGAACGGACTTCGAAAGCGCGGATTGATCTAACCAATAGACTGAAAGCATGATCGCCGCTCTCATGATCGGCCGTGCCGGCAGCACTGGTTTCCCAGGAAAGAATGTCTCACTCGTACTGGGGCGACCACTCTGTGAGTACCCGTTGATGGCCGCATCCGGATCCACCCACGTTGATCGAATTTTCATCTCAACCGATTCTGATCAGATTCGCAAAATCGGCGAAAAATACAACGCCACTCACATTGAACGACCTGCCCACTTAGCAACCAGCACTGCTCTGTCTGATGATGTGTTTGTACATGCCTTTGGCGTGATCAAAGAGACACTGGCCGCAGAGGGACAGCAGCTCGACTTTCTGGTTTTGTTATTTGCTAACGCTGCAACGATCAAGACCGAGTTCATCGACCAAGGCATCGAAATGCTGCGCAACGATCCGAAAATGGATGGTGCAGCTACTACTTCTATCTACAACATGTACAGCCCATTGCGTGCACGAAAAATGGGATCAGATGGTTACCTCAAGCCGTTCGTTCCTTTTGAAGCCATCGGTGACCCATCAACGTTTAACACCAGTCGCGATTCTCAAGGTGATGTGTATTACACCGACGGTTCAACGATTGTGATTCGACCTCGCTGTCTTGAGAATATTTCTGAAGGACTCCTTCCTCACAAATGGATGGGGCAACACATTGGATCCATTCCAAACTGGGGTGGATGCGACGTTGACTATGAGTGGCAAGTACCGATTGTGGAGTTTTGGCTCAAGGCCCACGGTTTTTCGGAAGGTTCGTAGTAGCGCTTTGCGCTAAGGCTGCTCATGAGCGAACTTCGTATTGGTATTGCTGGTTACGGAGTAATTGGTAAACGCCGTCGTGGCTGCGTGGATGCAAATCCGTTCATGACCACTGTCGCAGTGTGCGACAAAAAGTTTGCCGACGACGGAACACTTGATGACGGAATTGCCTACTCACGAGAGTACGAAAAGCTGTTTAATCATGACCTAGATGCTGTTCTCGTGTGCATGAGTAACGACATGGCGGCCGAAATCACTATCGCTGCCTTAGAGCGCGGATTGCATGTGTTCTGTGAAAAACCACCCGCGCGCAACATGGCCGAATTGCTTGCGGTCGTTTCGGCTGAAAAAGCACACCCTGAACTAAAGCTGATGTACGGCTTTAATCATCGATACCACGATTCAGTGCAAGATGCCCTCAAACTCATTAGATCTGGCTCGCTCGGCAAAATCATCAACATGCGTGGTGTTTACGGCAAATCCAAACTCATTACTTTTGATCAAGCCGATTGGCGGGCTAAACGTGAGATGGCCGGTGGCGGCGTACTGCTTGACCAAGGCATCCACATGGTTGACCTCATGCGGTTATTCGCTGGTGAATTTACCGATGTACACAGTTTTGTTTCGAACAGTCATTGGAACTACGACGTTGAAGACAATGCGTATGCAATCATGCGAACCTCAAATGGTGTCGTGGCAATGCTTAACTCATCAGCCACGCAGTGGCGTCACCAGTTTTCGCTTGATATCAAC
>JBEAOI010000030.1:0-2725 GCA_041165005.1 Actinomycetota bacterium | reverse complement strand
CTTCCGGACTTATTGAAATCAGTGATGGCGCAGAAGTGGTGTTCCCTGACGGGTTTCTCAATCGCGAGAACGAACCGCTGCCATTAATCATTCGCAAAACCGACGGTGGATATAACTATGCAACGAGTGACCTTGCATGTGTGATCGATCGTGTTGAGCGCATTGGCGCAAACGTGGTGTTATACGTGGTGGGTTCACCGCAGGCACAGCATTTAGAAATGATTGCAGTGGTTTCGCGTAAGGCCGGGTGGGTTCCGGAAAGCACAGAACTTACTCATGTCGCTTTCGGCAATGTGCTCGGCGCAGACCGCAAGATTTTGAAGAGTCGAAGTGGTGAAGTAGTGAAACTTGATGCGTTGCTTACTGAGTCAGTTGAGCGTGCAGCAGAAGCGGTGAAGGAAAAGAATGCAGAACTTCCAGCAGCACAGCAGGCAGAAGTAGCGCGTCAAATTGGAATTGGTGCGGTGAAGTATGCCGACCTCTCTACCGATCGCATAAAGGACTACGTGTTCGATTGGGAGCGCATGTTGGCTTTTGAAGGCAACACGTCTCCGTATTTGCAGTATGCACACGCGCGTATTTGCAGCATTTTTCGTAAAACGGGTGTTGATCGTGCTGCAGTGCGCGGAGTTACGCCGATACTGGGACACACCGCAGAACGTGCGTTAACTGTGCGCTTGTTGCAGTTTGATACCGCCGTGTGGGACACGCTCGACAAATACAGCCCCCATCGTTTGTGCACGTATTTATATGAGTTGGCGAGCGAGTTCAGCTCGTTCTACGAACATTGCCCAATAATGCGTGCAGAATCGGAAGAACAGAAGATGAGCCGCCTCGCTCTGTGCGACTTCACTGCGCGAGTGATGGAACAAGGGCTGGCATTATTGGGTATCGAATCTCCGGAGCAAATGTGAGCGCAATTTCCAAGCACCTGTTGCCAGATAATGCAGTAATTGATGCACAAGGCATGATGAGCATTGGTGGCTGTTCGCTTCCAGAAGTTGCAAAGCAATTTGGAACACCGGTTTTTGTGTACGACGAAGATCATTTGCGTGCGCGCTGCCATGAAGCAGTGAAAGCATTTGGACCAAACAGAGTCATTTATGCAACCAAAGCATTCTTTTGCACGGCAATGGCCAAGTTGGCTTACGACGAAGGTCTAATGCTCGATGTTGCAACAGGCGGAGAATTGTTTGTTGCTCTGAATGCCGGCGTGCCGGGCAGCAGTTGCGTGATGCATGGCAATAACAAGAGCATGGATGAGTTGCGCATGGCAATCAATGCCGATGTGCATCACATAGTTGTTGACAACTTCGACGAACTCGATCGATTGGACGCACTACATGCAGAGGGTTTGCCTGTTCCGCGAGTGCAGTTGCGAATTACACCAGGTGTTTCGGTGCACACCCACGAATACATTGCCACTGGCCAAAATGATTCCAAGTTTGGTTTCAACCTGGGCAATGGCGACGCGCATAAAGCGGCAACGCGTGCACGCAACTCGAAGTCAGTGAACTTTGTCGGCGTGCATTGCCACATCGGATCGAACGTGTTTGCGGTAGAAAACTTTGCACATGCCGCAAAGATCATGGTGGATTTGGCAAATGAGTTAGAAGTAGAACAACTCACCTTTGGTGGCGGACTTGGTGTTGCGTATGTGGAAACCGAACATGCTTCAACCATTACCGAATGGTCAACACATCTCATTTCTGCTGCCGAACAGTTGCGTAAGCCAACACAGGTGTTCGTGGAACCAGGTCGTTCCATTGTTGCTGCCGCTGCAGTAACGGTGTACGAAGTTGGAACGGTGAAGCCAATACCTGGCGTGCGAACCTATGTTGCAGTTGATGGTGGCATGAGCGACAATCCACGACCAGTGATGTACGGCAGTGGGTACGAATTGTTTATGCCCGCTAAAGCAAACGCCGACCGCACGGAATCAATTCGCTTGGTTGGCAAACACTGTGAAAGCGGCGACATTTTGATTAGCGAAACTCTTGCTCCTGCGGGTTTGCGTGTTGGCGATTTGGTCGCAACACCAGTAACTGGTGCATATGGGCACTCAATGGGCTCGAACTACAACAAGATCACGCGTCCACCTGTGGTGTTTGCTCGCAATGGAAAAGCGCGCTTAGTGGTGCGTCGCGAAACATATGACGATTTAGTTCGATTGGATGTGAGCGAATAGCCAATAGCGTGAAGGGCATGTCGGAACACCGCGTGCGTCTTGGAGTTATTGGGCATGGAACAGTTGGCGCGGCATTTGTGCGCCTGGTGAAGCTGCAATCCGACACCATTGCTGCACGCAGCGGTGTGCGCCTAGAAGTTGCGAGAGTTGCAGTTCGCAATATTGATGCTCACAAAGGTTCAATTGCCGCAGAGGTAATGACCACTGACGCAGAGTTTGTTGTTAATGACCCAACAGTTGATTTAGTTGTTGAGTTGATGGGCGGGGTAGACCTGCCGCGCAAGTTGATTCTTGCTGCATTAAAAAATGGCAAGCCAGTAGTTACGGCAAACAAAGCATTGATCGCACAACATGGCGCCGAATTGTTTGCTGCGGCCGACGATGCAGGCATTGATTTGTTATTTGAGGCTGCAGTGTGTGGCGGTATTCCACTGATTCGTCCACTTCGCGAAAGCTTGCGCGGAGAACCAATTAAACGAGTGCTTGGCATTGTGAACGGCACTACGAACTACATCCTCACCAAGATGAGTGAAGAGG
>JBEAOI010000029.1:0-2656 GCA_041165005.1 Actinomycetota bacterium | reverse complement strand
GGCGCTTTCGGCGTAACTGTTTACCTGTCGTTCACCTAAACCTCACCTCCAAATAACCCTTCACTGACAGACTTCGGGCGTGTCAATCGCCCCGCCAATCAAGCGTGAAATGCATGTGGTGCACAGTCGCGGCGACAAAGTGTTTCGCGGCATCGTGAGTGCAGGTGCGCTGACTTCTTTGGTGTTGCTTGGCCTCATCGGCGCATTTTTGCTTGCACGTGGAATTGAAGTATTCAGCACATCAGGGTTCAAGTTTCTTACTGGCTCTAACTGGGTAGCAGGAAGTGAAGACGGAGTAATTCCGAATGACTTCTCGATTGGGCCGATGATTGTTGGAACCGCAATTGTTTCTTTGATTGCGATGTTGTTCGCCGTTCCAATGTCGATGGCTGGCGCGTTGTACTTGGAGTTTTACGCTCCGCAAAAAATTCGCCGGGTGCTCATTGCGTTGCTCGACCTCGCTGCTGCAATTCCATCGCTCATTTTCGGTTTGTGGGGTGTGCAGGTATTCACCAGCTTCGGTGAACGTTGGGCATATTTCTTGTCCGACCGACTCGGCTGGTTCCCGTTGTTTGGCACTATTTCAGACAACTTTGGACGAAGCCCATTCGTTGCAGGTTGCGTGCTTGCTTCATTGGTTGTACCGATTACCACTTCAGTAGCGCGCGAAGTGTATTCACGCACACCGCGCGAGTTGGTGGACACGTGTTTCGCACTCGGCGGTACAAAATGGGGTGCAATTCGCACCGTGGTAATTCCATTTGGAAAGAGTGGTGTGGTTGGTGGTGCCATGCTTGGTCTTGGTCGTGCGCTTGGCGAAACTATTGCGGTGTATCTCTTGCTCAATATCAACTTCCGATACACATTTAAAATCTTGGAGTCAGAGGGCGGCAACGTTGCATCACTAATTGCAACAAAGTTTGGTGAAGCAACGCCTGATGAAATTAAAGCTCTCGTAGCAGCCGGCTTCGTGCTCTTCATCCTCACGCTCACGGTGAACATGGTGGCGTCGGCAATTGTTACAAGGTCAACAAAGGGTGCCGCGGCATGAACATGCAAGCAACTCCAACGCGGCCGTGGGAAAAAGAGAAGGCAGCGCGCAGAAACAGCAGTCTTACTCTGTTGCTCGGCGCATTGATTGCTTATGTCGTGGTGCTGTTCACGGGGTTTGCTGGTCCTGATGGATGGGCAGTTGTGTTGTTTGTCCTTGCCGCCTCGTTTACCTTTTTTCGCAATCGTCGCTTGAACGTTAAAGAACGCAAAGATTCTCGTGCCCGTTTGATTATTGCTGCTGCTTCGGTTATCGCGTTTGCCCCGTGGATCTCGATCTTTGTCAGCGTGTTGTTTAAAGGTGTGAAGGGTTTGCGACCCAATTTCGTTGTTTCCGATATGCGAACGACAACACCAGATGACTTTCTAGATATGGGTGGTGCGGCGCACGCCATTGTGGGCTCACTGCTCATGGTGCTCATTGCAACAGTGATCACTCTTCCGTTGGGAATTCTGAGTGGTTTGTACATCACCGAAGTTCGCGGCCGTTTTAGTGGTGTGGTTCGGGTAGTTATTCAGTCAATGAGTGGTGTTCCATCCATTGTTGCTGGCCTTTTCATTTACACAACTTTTGTTGATGCAACGGGAACCTTTAGTGCGCTTGCTGGCGCGCTTGCACTCGGCATTCTTATGCTGCCAACAGTCGCTCGAACCTCTGAAGAAGTATTGAAGCTAGTGCCCGACGATTTGCGTTCTGCGGGTTATGCACTTGGTGCACGTCAGTGGCGAAGCACACTCATCGTTGTGTTGCCAACGGTGCGTAGTGGTTTGATTACCGCAGGCTTGTTAGGCGTGGCGCGTGTAATTGGTGAAACGGCGCCGTTGCTAGCAACTGCGTTGTCAAATACATCATTCGTGTTCAATCCAGTGAGTGGACCTATTGGTTCGCTGCCGATGTACATCTTCGGTATGTTGCAAATTGGTACCGAGAATTCAATCAATCGTGCGTGGACAGGTGCGCTCATTCTTCTCATTGTGGTGTTCGGCTTGTTCACTTTGGCTCGATATGTGGCTGGTAAGGACAAGCGTTAACCATGGAACAAGTAGATATCTCTGTACGTAGTGAACAAAAGGGAACTCCAATGACTGATACAACATCAAATACTGCAGTGCTCGACACCGAGTTTGCCGGTTTAGAAACACGCGAGGCTCATGCATGGTTTGGAAACCACCATGCGCTTGCGGGAGTTTCATTGCAGTTTCCTGCACGCAGCGTGACTGGCCTCATTGGGCCATCAGGTTGCGGAAAGTCAACGTATCTTCGACTTCTTAACCGCATGCATGAGTTCATTCCAAGTGCAGCGATGGCCGGTGAGGTTCGACTTCATGGCCAAGACATCTACGCCCGCGAAGTTGATCCGGCTGCAATGCGTTTGAAGATTGGCATGGTGTTCCAAAAGCCAAACCCATTTCCAGCCATGACGATTCGCGAAAATGTGTTGTCAGGTCTCAAGCTTGCGCACATCAAGGTGGAAGATGAGGAAGCACTCATGGAGAAGTGCTTAACCCGTGCAGGTTTGTGGAAGGAAGTAAAAGATCGTTTAGATGCAAGCGGTGGTTCACTTTCTGGTGGCCAACAACAACGTTTGTGCATCGCCCGTTCACT
>JBEAOI010000028.1:0-3572 GCA_041165005.1 Actinomycetota bacterium | reverse complement strand
GATGAGCCCAGTCGCACGGTTTTTCACGATTGCAGTCAATTACTTCTTCATGGTTCACGGTTCCAAGATGTTGTTCGACAACTCTCTTCCACATTTGGCAATCCCGCATTTGCACTGTGTGAAGCACTGCTTGCCAGCGAACGAGATGGAATTGCTGTTGGCCCTTTGCTTGAGCGCCTAAGCGCGGTAACCCGGCAACAGCGCCGGCAAGAACTGGATGCCGCCGCTAGACAACTTCCTGTTCGCATGGCAATTCCGTTGGTCGTCTGTGTACTTCCATCGTTCGTTCTCTTGGGCGTAATTCCGCTTTTTGCAGGTTCACTCAACGATCTTGGCGCACACATGTAGTTATGAACGCGCAAAAGCATGAATCTGGTCAAGCGACCACCGAATACGCATTAGTGCTGCTTGCTGCAGCAGTCATTGCATTGCTGGTGATTGCATGGGCAACAAATGGCGAAGGTGCCAGCCGTATTGGCGACATGTTCAATCAAGTGTTCGACAACATCATGGGTCGCGCTCAGTCGTTTGGCTAAACCAGCACACACTGAAAGTGGTCAGGCCGCAGTTGAATTTGCGTTAGTTCTACCATTTGTCATTCTTGCTGTGGCTTCACTGTTTGTGGCTGCTCGGGTAATTAGTGACCAACTTGCGTTATGGCACGGCGCGTACGCCGGTGCATATGCGGCAGCAATTGAGCCAGATAATGCTGAGGCAATTCAGCAGGCCGTCGAATCTGAATCGGAGCTTTCCGCCGTAACAGTCTCTACAACTCGAAACGATCCGTACATCACCGTGTCAGTTTCCAAGTCTCAAAACTTTCCTCTGTTGATTTTTGGTTGGTCAATTAACGCATTCAAATTGCACGCAGACGTCACTATTCATATTCAAGACACGTAACAACTTGTGTTGAAATACAAAACGACCGGTGCCTTCGAATAAATCGGCACCGGTCGCTGTACAACGCCTAACGGGAGGTTTTAAGCGTGGTTGTCTTCAACTCCATGTCGGCCATGACCACCGCGGCCACCTCTTCCACCATGCTTGCCCTCGCCCATTCCCGCAGGACGAACACGATTCACAATGTCAGTTGCACGAGACGTAACTTCAGTCAACTTCGCATCAGCCTGTGCCTGAGTAATTTCACCTGAAGCAACTTCTTCTGCAATGTGAGCCCTCATCTCAGCAGCAACAGCATCAATGACCAACTGAACATTGACATTCTGAGCTGTAGCAATCGCTGCCAACGACTTGCCGCTATCCAACTGAGTCTTCAACTCTGCCTCAGTCAATTTCAACACCGTTGCAACGTTGGCCAAACTCTTCGCAGGGCCACGACCATCATGTGCTGGTTTCGAAATTCCAACCTTTGACAACACAGACTTTGCGCTTGCTGAACCAACGCCGGTCGCAGCCGAAAGGGCGAGGGCCCCAACAATTGCTGCACCTCCAATAATCCGAATCTTTTTCTTATTCATCAGTGTTCCTTTCACTTTGCGCCAGGGGGATCCGTGCGCAGAGAGATCTTGCGATGTGTAGGTAAGGATTAGAACAAAGCAAAGTAAGAATGGATAAAGAAGTCATCCAAGCCTGCCCTAACAAGGGTTTGCTTGCAGATACCGTCAACGATGTGAAGTCTGCAGCCAATGCCGAATTTCTGGTGGTCGTTGCTGAGGACGACCCCTCTGTGCGAACTGCAGTGGAGCGAGTGCTCGATCTTGAGGGATACCAGGTTCAGACCGCCAACGATGGAAACTCAGCACTTGAGCTCATCGTTTCGTCAAAACCCCATGCAGTGGTGATGGATGTGATGATGCCGTTTATAGACGGCCTTACCGTTACCCGCGAACTTCGCCAACGAGGAAATCGCACACCAGTGTTATTGCTTACGGCGCGCCACGAAGTCGGCGACCGGGTTGCAGGACTTGATGCCGGAGCCGACGATTACTTGGTAAAACCATTTGCAGTTGATGAGTTACTTGCTCGTGTGCGCGCTCTGCTTCGACGTTACGAATCACCCACATCGGCTGCTGTGATGTCAATCAGTGATCTCACCATGGATGTGAATAAGCGCGAAGTGAAGCGTGGTGGAAAAGTACTTGACTTGACCAAAACCGAATTTGATTTGTTACATATTCTTTTAGAACAAAAAGACATTGTGTTGTCTCGCGAATATTTGTATGAACACATTTGGGGTTTCAGCTTTGAAACCAACTCAAAGTCACTAGACGTATACATCGGATACTTGCGTCGCAAACTTGATGACAGTGGTGACGAGAAGCTCCTCCACACTATTCGCGGAGTTGGCTATGTCATGAGGCAAACATGAGCATTCGTACGCGCTTGATGGTCATGACCAGCGCAATTGTCTTGGTTGTAGTTGGAGTTTTGAGTATTGGAATTTACTCAACGTTTTCCCGCCAGTTGGTGCGTCAAGTTGATAAGTCGCTTGACGACCGAGTGATCATGATTGCCGACTCGTTACGCCGTGAAAGCATTCGTCCAAACATTGGCAGACAACGTAATCCATTAAATGAGGCATTATTGCCAACGCGATTCGACACTGTGACTCAGGTTGTGGATACCACTGGCAACGTGGTGTTGGCAATAGGTGAAGTGGAACTTCCCGTTACCAATAAAACTTTGCAAATTGCAAACGACCCATCGGGCAGAGTTTTTCGTACAACTGTGACCATTGGTAGGGACAAGTATCGAATGCTCACCGTTCCTTTAACTGGGGGTGGTGCACTTCAGTTAGCCAAAGACATCAATGATCTTCAGCGTGCTCAAAATGCAGTGCGTGGCTGGCAATTCGCACTCGGACCTCTTGGCATCGTGTTTGCCGCACTTGCTGGCTGGTGGGTTGCCCGACGAACAACAAAGCCAATTCAGCAACTTGCTGGTGCAGCAGAGGAAATCGCACATACTCGAGACCTTTCCACCACACTCGACATTCATGGCGATCGCGAAATTGAACAGCTTGCCTCCAGTTTTAACTCCATGTTGTCTGCGCTACAAACGAGCAGCGATCAGCAAAGGAGGCTTGTCCAAGACGCAAGCCATGAATTGCGTACGCCACTTACTTCATTACGCGCCAATACCGAGTTGCTGCAGCGCGACAACTTGGATGAAACAACAAAGCGAGCTGTATTGCGCGATATTGCAGCCGAAATCGATGAACTTACCGATCTTTCTTCCGAGCTGACGGCGCTTGCTAGCGATCAACGATTGGTCGAGGAACCACAGAAAGTTAACCTTCGCGAAGCCTGCGACGACATTGCTACACGCGCATCGCGGCGTACTGGTCGAACAGTTTCAGTGTCATCAACAAATCCAGCATCTGTGCAGGTTCGCCCTTCGCAGTTCGATCGCGCAGTGGGAAACCTTGTTGACAACGCGTTGAAGTTCTGCCCAACACCCGACAACGTTGAAATCAACATTGTTGGATCACGCGTAGAAGTGATTGACCATGGCCAAGGCATTGCCGATGCAGATAAACCTTTGGTGTTTGATCGTTTCTATCGTGCAACCGCAACTCGCGCACTTCCTGGTTCGGGTTTAGGTCTTGCCAT
>JBEAOI010000027.1:0-7303 GCA_041165005.1 Actinomycetota bacterium | reverse complement strand
GTTGGCGATGATGAAGAAGGTTGGGGAGAGTGCGTTGCAATGGCTGCGCCGCTCTATTCGTCTGAATATGTAGACGGCTGTGAAGAAGTGATGAAGCGTTATCTCATCCCAATGATTTCTGCGTCAACTACTGCTGAAGAATTCGTGCAGAACTCTGCGGTCATTCGAGGCAACTTTATGGCTAAGGCCGCAATAGAGGCAGCGTTGTTGGATTATCAATTACGTAAAGCCGACTTGTCGCTTGCGAGTTTTCTCGGTGCAACACAAACCAAAGTTGCTTCGGGGGTTTCGGTTGGAATTCAGCCAACAATTGATGACCTGCTTCGAGTGGTGGATGAATATCGGGCTGATGGATACGTGCGCATCAAATTGAAAATCGAACCAGGTCTAGACATTGATCGAGTGCGCGCCGTGCGCGACGCATTTGGTCCGGACATGTTGTTGCAAGTGGATGCCAATGCTGCATACACCGTTGACGATGCTGCGCATCTTGCCAAACTGGACGAATTCAATTTGTTGCTCATTGAGCAGCCATTGCCCGAGGAAGACATTGTTGGACACGTGGAGTTGAGTAAGCGCGTTGGCACGCCAATCTGTTTGGATGAGTCCATCACTTCATATGACGTTGCACGTGGAGCGCTAGATATCAATGCGTGCTCCATCATCAACATTAAGCCTGGACGTGTTGGCGGATATTTGGAGTCGAAGCGCATTCATGACTTGTGTCTGTCACGCGGAGTTCCCGTGTGGTGCGGCGGAATGCTGGAAACGGGAATCGGTCGTGCAGCCAACCTTGCACTCGCTGCGCTTCCTGGGTTCACGCTTCCGGGTGATACGTCTGCATCTAAGCGGTATTTCACTCAGGATGTAACAACGCCATTTGAATTAGTAGACGGCTATATCGACGTTCCAAACACTGCGGGTATAGGTGTGCGACCAATTGCAGAGGTGCTTGGAGCAATGACGTCGCGCGTCGACTCGTACTCAATTGCGAAGTAGCAGTTACGCGTTCAGCGTCACGATGACGGCGGTTTCTGGCTGATCCTGGTTTTTCCCAAACCGTTCGGAGAACCATAAATAGATCGAAAACATTTTGTACGTGAAGCCATATTTGTGGGCAATGGCATCGCGCACTTTTTCTGCCTCGGCACCACTTACAACAATTGCTGTTCCGTGCACAACAGGTGAGCCTTCAGTAACTCGACCGCGAATGTCGCACGGCTGCACCGTGACGGTTTTCGTGTGGGCAAGGCGCTTTGCTTTGCCGGCATTGGCGTCGATAGTGAAACCAACCACGTTTGACCCAAGGTAATCAAGTGGTGCAACCCACACAGGTGTAGCAACAGGTGTTCCGTTTTTTCGTGTGGAAACGAACGAAATGTACTTGGCTGCGCGAATTTCATTGACAGATGGTGCAGAAGCCGAGCCTGAAGTATTCATGTAATGGTCGGAGTGACAGGATTCGAACCTGCGACCCTCTGGTCCCAAACCAGATGCGCTACCAAGCTGCGCCACACTCCGCTAACGCCAACATCCTAGCGATGACAAGTGAAGTAACGACGGGAGAAAACTTATGCGCGCTTTGCGGCGCGAGCCAAGCGACGAGCGGTTTTTCCGATCGGCTGCAAGTGGCGATGGTCGAGGTCGCCGATTTCGATGCCATTTGTAAAGCGCACGCGATAACGAAGCCAGTTGAATCCGTTGGCCAAGATGACTTTGCCCTCTGTGCCTACTGGGAGACCGTCCACTTCGGCAATCAGGGAGACGGTGTCGCCCATCTTCAGGTTGATCTGGCCCTCATGGGGCGTTGCGAGTGCATGGGGTTTCCACGAGGCTGTCACGAATGCAAAGGGTACACTTTGCGCCCTGTGAAAACCATTATTGAGACCCTCGAGGGCAACAAAGTCAAAGTGTCGGTGGAAATTGACGAGGTCGAGTTCGACCGCAATATTGACCAGGCATTCCGCAAAATCGCTAAAGAAGTTCGTATTCCGGGCTTCCGCCAGGGCAAGGCACCTCGCCAATTGCTCGAGGCACAGATCGGAACCGGAGCTGCACGCTCACAGGCCATTCAAGATGCAGTTCCTGAATACCTCTCGCAAGCAGTGCGCGAACACAAGATTGACCTCATCGCAACTCCTTCAATTGAAGTGACGAAAGGCGAAGTCGAAGGAGTTGTCGGGTTCGACGCCACGTGCGAAGTTCGTCCTGTAATCACCGTCGGCGGATACAAAGGATTGCGTGTTGAACTTCCGTCAATTGTGGTGAAGGACAGTGAAGTCGACGATGCAATTCGCAGCGAACAATCACGTCACGGCAAATTGCAAGATGTTGATCGCGCAATTGCAAAGGGCGATCACGTTTCGCTCGACCTCAGTGGTGTTCGTGAAGGAACACCAGTTCCAGGACTCAACGTTGAAGATTGGGCTTACGAAGTTGGCAAAGCTTGGGTGTCTCCAAGCTTCGACGACAAATTGATCGGTAAGAAAGTTGGCGACAAGGTGGAATACACCGAAGCTCCAAACGGGACTACCGAAGAAGCTGAGATGACTGTCGTTGTGAAGAAAGTGCAAGAAATGGTTCTTGAAGAACTCAACGATGAGTGGGTGTCGAGCCATGTTGCAGAATTCGACACAGTTGACGCATGGAAGTCTGCATTGCGCAAGCGTTTGGAAGACATGAAGCTCAACCAGGCCCGTGGTGTATTCGTCGATCGCACCACAACAGCTCTTGCCGAGTTGGTTGAGGTTGAATCGCCAGAGGCGATGATCAATAGTGACTTGCAGGCACGAGTTCGTGGCACCGTTGAACAATTTCAGGCGCAAGGTATTGCCCTTGAGCAGTGGTTGTCGGCAACTGGTCAATCAACAGAAGCATTCATTGAGTCGCTTCGTGGTGAGTCAGTGAAGGCTGTGAAAATCGACCTTGCGTTGCGCGCTGTTGCACTTGCTGAAGGTTTTGAGTCTGATGAAGACGACCTTGAAGCAGAGTTGTCCCGCATTGCAACGCAGGCTGGCCGCAAGTTGGCACAGGTTCGCAAGTTGTACGAGCAGAACGATGCCATTGCAGAACTTGAAGCACAGATTCGCAAGTCAAAGGCCGTGGATTGGTTGTTGCGCAATTCAACCCTTGTTGACGTTGACGGAAACTCAATCAGCGCGAACACATTGTTTGGTGAGGAAGAGGGCGAATAAGCCTCAAACTCGCGTATTTACGCCGAGTAGTGGGCAAGTGCCACACCTGATTGACGCAGGGGCGTGAGCCCCCGCAACTATCATCGTCTCCAGAAGGTTCGCCCTGAGGAGATGCACCATGCGTGAAAATAATGTGATGCGGAATTACTACATTCCGAGTGTCACCGAGACAACTAGCCGTGGTGAGCGCACGTCCGACTTGTACAGCCGCTTGTTGAAGGAAAACATCATTTTCCTTGGCACGCCTATTGACGACACCATTGCAAACTTGATCTGTGCACAGCTCATCCACTTGGAGAGCGAGAACCCAGACAAAGACATCAACATCTACATCAATAGTCCTGGTGGAGATATCACTGCGTTATTCGCTATCTACGACACCATGCAGTTCATTAAGAACGACATTGCCACCATTTGCTTGGGTCAAGCCGCATCTGCCGCTGCAGTGTTGCTTGCCGCAGGCACGAAGGGCAAGCGTCTTGCGCTTCCGCACGCTCGTGTGTTGTTGCACCAGCCGTATGGCCAAGTTGGCTACTCGCAAGTCACCGACTTGGAGCTTGCTGCACGCGAAATTTTGCGTATGCGTGAGTTGCTTGAACAGATTTTGTCCAAGCACACAGGTCAGACCATTGATCGCATTCATGTCGACACCGATCGTGACTTCACCCTTGAAGCACAGGCAGCTCTTGACTATGGCGTGATTGACGAAATCATCACCACTCGCGCAATGACCGACCGCTCCGGCCCAATTCGCTGAGGCGCGGTTAATTACTCATGGCAAAGTTTGGCGACACCGCAGAATTAGTGAAGTGTTCCTTCTGCGCAAAGTCGCAGAAGCAGGTGAAGAAACTCATCGCCGGACCTGGCGTGTATATCTGTGACGAATGCATCGACCTGTGCAACGAAATCATCGATGAAGAGTTCACGCAAACTCCAACAGTTGGCGTTGAAGAGCTTCCAATTCCGCGTGACATTCGTGCATTCCTCGACGAATATGTAGTTGGGCAAGACCAAGCGAAGAAAGTTCTCGCGGTTGCAGTGTTCAATCACTACCGACGCATTCGACACAAGTCAACAACTGCTCGCAAAGATGAAGTTGAATTGCAAAAGAGCAACATCTTGTTGCTGGGCCCAACTGGTTGCGGAAAAACGCACATGGCTCAAACTCTTGCAAAGATGCTCAATGTTCCGTTTGCTATCGCCGACGCGACTGCACTCACTGAGGCGGGATATGTCGGTGAAGACGTTGAAAATATTCTGTTGAAGCTGTTGCAAGCCGCCGATTTCGATGTTGCCCGTGCAGAAACGGGCATTGTCTACATTGACGAAATCGACAAAGTTGCTCGCAAGAGTGAGAACCCGTCAATTACTCGTGACGTTTCGGGTGAAGGTGTGCAACAGGCGCTGTTGAAGATTCTTGAGGGCACCGTTGCTGCTGTTCCACCACAAGGTGGACGTAAGCATCCGCATCAAGAGTTCATTCAAATTGATACGACCAACGTGTTGTTTATTGTTGGTGGAGCATTTGCCGGTCTTGATTCCATAATCGAACAGCGCATTGGTCACAAGGGCGTTGGCTTCCATGCCAATGTGCGCTCGAAAGCCGAAAAAGATCCGGGCGAGTTGTTTGCTCAAGTGCTTCCGGAAGACTTGCAAAAATTCGGCATGATTCCAGAGTTCATTGGTCGATTGCCAATGGTTGGTGCTGTGCATAGTTTGGACAAGCAGGCGCTTATTCAGATTCTCACCGAACCGAAGAATGCTTTGTTGAAGCAGTATCAGAAGTTCTTTGAGTTTGAAGACATCGAGTTGGAGATCACTCCAGATGCAATGGTGGCAATTGCTGATCAGGCTCTCAGTCGCGGCACTGGAGCTCGCGGATTGCGTGCAATTCTTGAAGAAGTGTTACTCAACACCATGTACGAATTGCCAGGCCGCACTGATGTGGCAAAAGTGATTGTGGACGTGGACGCAGTGGTCAGCAAAGCAGACCCAACCATCGTTCCTCGTTCAACACGCGTTGCCCGACAACGCCGCGCTGCTTCCTAGCCCTAACCTCGTCGTTATGAATTATGAAGAGGCCCTTGTCTATCTAGACGAGCATGCAAGCTACGAAAAGACTGGGCGAGTTGAATCTCCTTCGCTTGACAATATTTCTGCATTCATGGATGTAATGGCACACCCTGAGTTGAGTTATCCAGTTATCCATGTGACGGGAACAAACGGCAAGGGCTCGACCACACAAATCATTTCCAAGTTGTTAATGGCGCATGGTTTGCACGTCGGTACGTACACAAGTCCGCACCTTGAGCATTTTACTGAACGCATTTCTCGCAATGGTGAGCCAATTAGTCAAGAAGCGTTTGCGGACTGCGTTGCAGCGATTGCTGACGCAGAGGCATTGTCTGGCGTGCGACCAACGTATTTTGAAATCGTCACCGCTGCTGCATTTCGCCATTTCGCAGATGAAGCAGTTGATGTCGCGGTCATTGAAGTAGGAATGCTGGGTCGATGGGATGCGACCAACGTGGTGCGTTCGGAGGTAGCGGTTATCACCAACATTGCTCTCGATCACATGGAATTCGCTGGGCCAACGCTTGGACACATTGCACACGAGAAGGTGGGAATATCCAAAGAGCACAGTTCGCTTGTCGTTGGCGATGTGAACCCAGATTTGGATTCGATTTGGGCAAATGCACCATCAGCGAAACTGTTGAAACGCAACGACGATTTTGAATGTGTTGACAACGAACTTGCAGTAGGCGGGCGACTGCTCGACATACGTACTCCGCGCGCGATGTATCAGGAAGTCATGGTTCCTCTTCATGGTCAACATCAGGGTGACAATGCATCAATTGCGGTCGTTGCCGTTGAGGAATTTTTTGATGCACAGCTCGACATAGAGGTAGTGCGCGAAGGGTTTGCCATGGTGCAAATGCCTGGACGTTTTGAAGTGCTTGGTCGTCAACCGCTGGTTGTTGTCGATGGTGCACACAATCCGGCAGGCGCAGATGTGTGTGCACAAGTATTCTTTGACGATTTTTCGCCAGAAGGTCGCCGCATTGCAGTAGTTGGACAATTGTTAGGGCGAGATCCTGAATTGTTGCTTTCGGCGCTACGTATTGATGAATTCGATTTGGTGGTGTGTTGTACGGCTCCGTCTCCTCGAGGCATGAGTGGTGAGCAAATTGCTCAAAGCGCTAGGTCTATGGGGTGTGACGAAGTAGTGGTGTGCAACACGGTGGAAGAGGCATGTTCACGAGCGCTCAAGGATGCGCGTGCTGAAGATGCCGTGTTAATTGCAGGATCTTTGTATTTGGTAGGTAGTGCGCGGACCTATTTACGGCGTAACCTGTAGCCCGTGAGCAACAGAACCCTCGTCCTCCTTAAGCCAGATGCAGTTGAGCGCCAGTTAGTTGGCAGCATCGTTTCCCGTTTTGAGACCAAAGGCCTCAAGATCGTCGCCATGGAATTGCGCACACTCGATGCCGCAATTTTGGAGCGCCATTACGAGGAGCACAAGGGCAAGGGCTTTTATGCCGAGCTTGTTTCGTTCATGTCACGCGGTCCAGTAGTTGCAATGGTCGTTGAAGGACCAGAAGACACCTGGGAAATCTTGCGCAACATGATGGGTGCAACAAACCCACGTAACGCAGCACCAGGAACGATTCGTGGCGATTACGGCACATTGTTTACCGAAAACCTCATTCACGGAAGCGACTCTGCAGCATCTGCAGCCCGTGAAATTGGTATCTTTTTCCCAAACCTTTAGGCGATAGGCGCTAGTCGCCTACTGAGGAGACCTAATACATGGCTGGTGGAGGCTCACTTTCGTTGGGGCGTGATATCGCCATCGACCTGGGTACCGCAAACACGTTGGTCTATGTCAAAGGTGAAGGCGTAGTCCTAAACGAGCCAAGCACTGCCGCTGTAGACAGTCGCACGGGTCAGCTGGTTGCTGTTGGGTTTGAAGCCAAACGGATGTGGGGTCGTGCTCCACAAAACATTCGACTCGTACGTCCGCTGAAGGACGGTGTCATCGCCGATTTCGATGTGTGCGAGAAGATGTTGCGCTTTTTCATTCAGAAGGTGCACACCAGTAAGTGGAA
>JBEAOI010000026.1:0-7683 GCA_041165005.1 Actinomycetota bacterium | reverse complement strand
GAAGTGGTGCTCACCGTGTTGCATGCTGGTGGAAAGTTTGGCGGCGAGGGATACAAAGTTTCTGGTGGTCTACACGGTGTAGGTGTGTCGGTAGTGAACGCACTATCGAAGCGACTGGTTGCAGTTGTTGATCGTGGTGGCGAACGCTTCAGTCAAGAATTTGTTGATGGTGGAAAACCAAAAGGGAAGTTGTCAAAGATTGGTGCATCACCAAACAAGTCAGTAACAGGAACCACAGTTACATTCTGGCCAGACCCAACTATCTTCGCTTCAGAGGGCGTTGAGTTTGTTGCGCGCACGGTTACCGAGCGTTTGCAAACTATGGCATTTTTGAACAAAGACTTGGAAGTTGTTTTTAACGACGAACGAGCCGACAAAAAACAATCCATTACCTATCAATACAAAGGTGGAATTGTTGATTTTGTGAAGCACCTAAACGCTTCACGCGAGGCATTGTTTAACAAAGTTGCACATTACGAAGGCAGCGACGACGAACAAACCGTCGACATCGCACTGCAATGGAACACCGGCTATTACGAGGGTATTTATGGTTATGCCAACGGCATTTCCACCGTTGAAGGCGGCATGCACGTTGAAGGTTTCAAGACTGCGCTCACCTCGGTGGTCAACAAATACGCGCGTGCAACAAATGCGTTGAAGGAAAAAGACGACAACCTGTTAGGTGAAGACATTCGTGAAGGCATCACTGCAATCGTTGCAGTGAAACTTCGCGAACCACAGTTTGAAGGTCAGACGAAAGCGAAGTTGGGCAACGTGTCCATCCGTTCGTTCGTGCAGAAGGAAACAAACGCACGACTTGAAGAGTGGATGCAAGAAAACCCAACTGAAGCAAATCGCATTGTTAAAAAAGCAATTGCTGCGGCACAAGCTCGACTTGCTGCAAAGAATGCACGTAATGCTGTTCGCCGTAAAACCGCACTTGCCGGAGCCGGCATGCCCGACAAGTTGAAAGACTGCACCAGCACTGATGCAAGTGAAACCGAGTTGTTCATCGTTGAAGGTGACTCAGCAGGCGGCACAGCAGTAGACGCACGCGATCCACGCACGCAAGCAATTTTGCCAATTCGCGGAAAAATCTTGAACGTAGAACGTGCTCGTCTTGACAAGATGTTGAAAAACACCGAAATCCAAACACTCATTACCGCAATTGGCGGTGGTATTGGTAACGAAGAATTCGACGCATCAAAGGCGCGTTATCACAAGGTGGTCATTTTGGCTGACGCTGACGTGGACGGCAGTCACATTCGTACCTTGTTGCTTACGTTCTTCTATCGACAGATGAAACCAATGGTTGAAAATGGATTCATCTACATTGCGCAACCACCGTTGTTCTCTACCGAAATTGGTAAAGAAAAGATTTATCTCAAAGATGATGCTGCAAAAGAAAAGTTCCTTGCTGAGCACCCAAACCACAAGAAAGAATTCCAACGCCTGAAGGGTCTTGGAGAAATGGACTGGCAAGAACTTCGTAGCACCACCATGTCGGCCGACTCACGCACGCTGTTGCAGGTCACTGTCGACGAAGCCGCACTCGCCGAAGACATCATGAGCGTGCTCATGGGTGACGACGTGGAAAGCCGCAAGAAATTTATTCAAACCAATGCGCGCGATGTGCGCAACCTCGACTTCTAGCGAGCACTTAGGCGTAAAGGACGTGTGTAATGGCCAGTAAAAAACCAGCGAAAAAAGCAGCAGCCAAGAAGCTTGCCCCGCGCAGCGATAAGTCTGCGAGCAGCAAGTCAGCTCCCGAAGCAGAAACCGCTTCAGGCACTCCGCCACGTAAACCACCTGCAAAACAGGACGATTTGTTCGCTAACCCAGACTCGGTTCAGCCGGTGCAGTTGCAAGACGAAATGGAACGTTCGTTCCTTGACTATGCAATGTCGGTCATCATGTCGCGTGCTTTGCCCGACGTTCGCGATGGTTTGAAGCCAGTTCACCGCCGAATCATTTGGGACATGGATCAACAGGGTTTCCGCCCTGACCGCCCGTTTGTGAAATGCGCGCGCGTTACCGGCGACACCATGGCGCGCTATCACCCACACGGTGACGGTGCTATTTACGACGCGTTGGTTCGCATGGCTCAGCCGTTTTCGTTACGTCACCCACTTATCGACTTCCATGGAAACTACGGTTCACCAGACTTTGGTCCAGCAGCCAGTCGATATACGGAATCTCGTTTGCACCCGCTCGCCATGCAATTGCTTGCAGACATCGACGAAGACACTGTCGACCTTATTGCCACCTATGACGGCACTGCAGAAGAACCAATTGTGTTGCCAGCGCGTTTCCCCAACCTGTTGGTAAACGGAAGCCAAGGCATTGCAGTAGGTATGGCCACCAGCATTCCGCCGCACAACTTGGGTGAAGTAGTGGATGCAACGTTGCACCTCATCGACAATCCAGAGGCAACAACCGGCGACCTCATGAAGTTTGTAAAGGGCCCAGACTTCCCAACTGGCGGCCTCATCCTTGGTCGTGACGGAATTAAAGATGCGTATCAAACCGGTCGCGGCAGCATCAAGATGCGCGCAAAGGTCAGCATTGAAGAAGGTAAGCGTGGGCAAATGCTCATCGTCGTTACCGAACTTCCATACCAAGCAAGTTGTTCCGCCATTGCATCTCGCATTCAGGAACTCGTTGATGGCGGCGAACTTGACGGCATTGCAGACGTGAACGACAACTCATCGGGTGGTCAAACCAACCTCATTATCACGCTGAAACGCGATGCGAATTCAAATGTGGTCATGAACAACTTGTTCAAACTCACACAACTACAGACCAGTTTCCCTGTGAACATGGTTGCACTCGTCCACGGAGTTCCTCGCACACTCAACCTGCGCGATGCACTCGTTGGTTACGTAGATCACCAAATTGAAGTCACCACACGACGTTCAAGGTTCCGCCTACAAAAGGCAACCGATCGAAACCACATTCTTGAGGGTCGCTTAAAGGCGCTTAACGTCATCGACGAAATCATCAAATTGATTCGTGCCAGCGAAGATGCAGCATCTGCAAAGGCCGCGCTGATGGGCAAGAAATACAACTTCTCCGAGCGTCAAGCAATCGACATTCTCGACATGCAGTTGCGCCAACTCACCAGGTTGTCGCGCATCGACCTTGAAACCGAACAAAAAGATGTACTTGCTCGCATCAAGGAACTTGAGGCAATCCTCAATTCCGACACGAAGTTGCGTGCGGTTATCTCTAAAGAACTCAGCGCAGTTCGCGAAGCTTTCGCCACTCCTCGCGTGTGCAAAATTGCCGCCGATGTTGGTGAAATGAGTGTTGAAGACTTGGTCGACAACAAAGAACTCGTCATCGTGATGACCCAGGCTCAATACATCAAGGCTGTGTCTGCTGATTCATTCCGCACACAAGGTCGTGGTGGCAGGGGAGTAAGCGGCGCCAAGATGAAGTCTGATGACATCGTCAGCAACGTCATCTTCACTACGTCGCACTCGTACTTGCTGTTCTTCTCAAACCGCGGGCGTGTGTACCGGTTGCGAGCGCTCGACATTCCCGAACGCGATCGCACCGCAAAA
This sequence comes from Actinomycetota bacterium, assembly GCA_041165005.1. Taxonomy (GTDB): domain Bacteria; phylum Actinomycetota; class Acidimicrobiia; order Acidimicrobiales; family Ilumatobacteraceae; genus UBA3006. The sequence goes on along the minus strand of JBEAOI010000026.1, from coordinate 4,117 downwards.
GGCATTCCAATTGTCAACCTGTTGCCGTTGAACCAAGGCGAAACCATTCAGGCAATTATTGACACTCGCGAGTTCCCTGGCGAACGCTTCTTGTTCTTCGCAACCAAAGAAGGACAGGTGAAGAAGACTCCATTTAACGAGTACGACTCAAGCCGCCGAGATGGCCTCATTGCCTTGAAGTTGCGTCCAAAGGACGAACTTGTTCGCGTGATCGAAACTTCAGGTAGTGATGACGTGTTTATGGTGACGCGCGACGGCCAAACCATTCGCTTCTCTGAAAAAGGTGTTCGTCCAATGGGTCGTTCGGCTGCAGGTGTGCGCGGAATGAAGTTGCGTGCCAGCGACGAAGTGGTGTCGTGTGATGTTGCCAAGGATGACTCGGCAATTCTCATCATCACCGAGTCGGGCTATGGCAAGCGCACTCAGGTCAGCAACTTCGCCCGCAAAGGTCGAGGCGGCATGGGAATGATTGGCATCAAACTCACCGGCAAAAAGGGTCACGTAGTGGCCGCATTTATGGCGGGCATCGATGATGACATCGTGGTCGTTGCTTCGGGTGGAACCACCATTCGCACCCCAGTGAAGGAAATCTCCAGCCAAGGTCGCGCGGCAACCGGCGTGCGCATCATGAGCATGGATGACGGACAAGTTGTGGCTTCAGCCGCACTCGTTCTTTCTCACGACGAAGCATAAATACACGTCCTCGAGCAGAGCGAGGTAGTGCAACGCTGACGGTTGCACTCACCATTGCGGTGATGGTGTTGTTGCTTGCTGCCTTTAACCGAGTTGGTACATATCTCATCAATGCTGAACGTGCACGAATCGTCAGCCAAGTTGGAGCTCTTGCTGCCGTGTATGGCGGCGAACGAACAGCACGCGAAGTAGTGCAACTGAATGACGCAACAGTGTGTGAGTTTCGTAACCCTTCCAACAACACAGCATTCTTTACCGTGTGCGTAGATGTCCAAGGCACACAACGGTTCGCTCACGCTGTCGATAGTTGGACAATCTCAGTGCCTACACTGGAACCGTGAGTAAAACATCTGCACGTGCACCACGGGTGCGTCGAGTTACCAGAGTTATTCGCGAGATTGATCCCTGGTCAGCCTTCAAGGTGGGTCTCGCGTTTCACTTGGTGGTGTACTTCACGGTGTTGATTGCATCGGTGTTGTTATGGAGCGTGGCCTCGGCAACGGGAACCATCGACAACATTGAACGTTTCATGATGTCGTTTGGGTGGGAAACATTCGAATTCAATGGTTGGCAATTGTTGCTCAATGAGATATTGCTCGGCCTGCTGCTGGTGGCTTTGCTAACCATCGTGTGGGTACTTGGAGCAACCATGTTCAACTTGATCACCGATCTTGTAGGCGGAATTCGGGTATCAGTACTGGAAGAAGAGGTTCTGGTATCCACGGTTGAGGGTGACGGAAAGCGGCAGTAGGCTCATTTCCCCCGAAAGCAATTCGGGGCTATAGCTCAGTTGGTTAGAGCGCATCCCTGATAAGGATGAGGTCACAAGTTCGATTCTTGTTAGCCCCACGGAGGTAGTGCAGTGAATTTCATCCGACGCGTACTGATGGTGCTTGGCATCGCTGGTGCTGCCGGAGCAATACTGCGCATTAAGGGTCGGTCAGAGCATTCCACCACTCGTGGCGGCTGGCGCCCAATGAATCCGTCAGAGAGCGATTCAGCGAACCCACCTTCGACCAAGAAGTAACGGTTGTGTTTACCGACAAAGTGGGAGTTCTTGGAGCTGGCGTAACCGGTGTTCGAGTTGTCGAACACTTGCGCGCACTTGGGCACACCAACATTTTGATCAGTGACAAAGTGTCAGCTCGCGCACAACGGCTTTCGGCGCTTCACAGCACAAACACCATTCGGGTTGAAGCAGTAACCCGAGAAGAACTGTTTGAGTGCGCGGTTGTTGTGCTTGCTTTTGGTGCACCGCACGCACAACTAGCTTCACAATTCATTCAGCGTGGTGTGTCGGTGGTGTCTCTTTCCGACAATGTTGCCGACTGCATGAATTTGTTGGCACTCGACGTTCAAGCAAAAGAACACAAAACAGTCATCATCGTTGGTGCAGCATCAAGCCCAGGTGTTACCGGGCTGTTATTGCGTTCCATGACCAACCGCTTTGACACCATTGATGAGGCGCACGTTGCCATGCATGGCACTGGCGGACCAGAGTGCGCACGCCAACACCATGACGCATTATCAGGCCAATCCATTGGCTGGCATGACAACGAATGGCTGCGCCGACCTTCGGGAAGCGGCCGCGAGCTGTGCTGGTTTCCCGAACCGGTTGGTGCATACGACTGTTATCGCGCAGAACTCCCCGACCCAGTGTTGCTGAAAAAGGCAATGCCAGAACTTGAACGTATTACTGCACGTGTGTCTGCAACGCGACGCGATCGATTCACCGCACGTTTGCCAATGCTTGCTCCTCCACACGCAGAAGGAGGAATGGGTGCAGTACGTATCGAAGTGCGTGGAAATCGTGGAGGGTCGCGAATTGTGGAAATAGCCGGAATAGCCGAACGTATTGCGCAACTTGCAGGAGTCGTGAGTGCCGCAAGCGCCCATGCTGTTGCAACAGGTGGGGTCACGGTGCATGGTGCACGTGTACTTGGCGAACCAGAGTTACCAAATGCTGTGCTTCTCGAGTTGGTTCTGGCATCTGGTGTTCGACTGCACCAATTTGTTGGCGCATAACAGCGATAGATTTTTCTTGTGTCGTCCCACAACCATTCAACTCATAGCGATGTGCATGAACACGCCAGCGAGTTATTGAAACAAAGTGGTCAGCGCTACACCACAAAACGCAAAGAGATAGTTGATGCCATCGCACAGTTCTCTCAACCGATTGGCATTGCCGATTTGCTCAATTCTGTTGAGGATTTGCCCCAGAGTTCGCTGTATCGCAACCTCACGGTGTTGCAAGACGCTGGGGTGGTGACACGCGTGATGTCATCACAAGATGGTGGTTTATATGAACTTGCCGAACACCTCACCGGCCATCACCATCATTTGGTGTGCTCAGCCTGCGGAGCGGTTCGTGACGTAGTAGTACCTGACGCACTGGAGCGCGACCTCGACGCTGCGTTGGCAAAGCTTGCCAAGCGCGAAGGGTTTGCACTCGATCATCACCGACTTGATCTCGTTGGGCGGTGTGCATCGTGCCGATGAACACGTATTCCAAAGTCTTTGCAGAACTTCCTTGGATGCCAGATGGCCGCATTGTTTCAGTGCCACAACGGGGTGAGTTTTTTGTGCGTTACTTCAAACACGAAAATGCGAATGCGCCAGTAGTGGCCTTGCTTCATGGTTGGACAGGAAACGCAGACATCAACTTTTTCCCTGTGTACGCAGAGCTCGCACGAAACTATTCAATACTTGCTGTAGATCATCGTGGGCACGGTCGTGGATTGCGCACTCATGATCGATTCACACTTGAAGATTGCGCAGATGATGTGGTTGCGATCATGGATCAGTTGGGCATTTCATCAGTCACCGCCGTGGGCTACTCCATGGGCGGCCCCATCGCCATGCTCATGAGCAAACAACATTCAACCCGTGTGCATTCACTGGTGTTGTGCGCAACTGCACTCGAATGGAGCGCCACACGCAACGAACGTACGCGATGGAAAATTGGTCGGGTGGTGTCTCCAGTGTTTCGCTTGCTGACCACCCCGCGACTCATTGACCGCTACATCAAAGGAAAAATTCCTCGCGCAAGTTCGGCAGCAATACTTCGACCATGGCTGGTGTCAGAAATTCGCCGCAACGATTCGTGGACCATGAATCAAGCTGGCCGAGCATTGTCGAAGCATGACGCACGGCCGTGGGCAGCAATGCTTGGAGTGCCAACAGTAAGCATTGTGACTTCACGAGATTCTTTGGTGGCACTGCACAAACAACAAGCACTTGCGCGTGCCACACAGGCAACAGTCATTGAAATAGATGGCGACCATTTAGTGAACTGGCAAAAGCCAGAACTGTTTACTGCTGCGGTGGTTGACGCGATTCGTCAAGTGCGCGAATAAGCGTCTCAATCTGATCGCGTAGTTCGTCAACTGTCACCACGTTCGACAGGGCGAAGCGCACACTGGCA
>JBEAOI010000025.1:0-2607 GCA_041165005.1 Actinomycetota bacterium | reverse complement strand
GAGCAAGGTCGATTTACCAATACCTGGTTCGCCGCCAACAAGGGTGACTGATCCAGGAACGAGGCCACCATCAAGCACGCGATCAAGCTCAGAAATACCTGTTGGCATGGGCTTGGCAACTGCGGCATCAAGTTGGTTAATCGGCTGTGCTTCACCTGGTGGAACAAGCGCCATTCCTGCAGCAAGTGTGGTGACTTCATTTGGGTCTTCAACATCTTCTACGAGTGAGTTCCATGCTCCGCACGAATCGCATTTGCCAGCCCATTTGTGATGGCTTGCGCCACAATCTCCGCAGTTGTACACCGTGCGCATCTTTGCCATGCGCGAAACTTTAGGCGGTGGGTGTTCGTTTCGAACGGCGGAAGCGGGTGAAGAATACGAATCCGCTGAATCCGGCCATCAGGATGAGCCACAACACGAGTAGCCAGAACAACACTGGAGAGAAAATGCGGGCAATAGTGGAAGCCACAGCGGTGTTTTCCGTTACAGCCGAAATGTCTTGCGAGCTACCGTCAAAAGCAACATTCCAGGTAATGGCATCAATGCCGTCTGGAGTGCCATTGGTGGACAACACCTTGCCTGGCAGGCGTGTAAGGAATGTCATGCTGACAGCTTGGCCAATATCTTGATTCGAGTCAGCAAGCGCTTGCTTGTATGGTGCGCCACCGATGAGCGAAAGCAGTTTGCCGTCGGCAAATGCGTTCATTCCACCGTTTACTTCAAGTTTTCCATTCAGCGTGAATGTTGAGTCGGTGTCTTTGCCATCACGCGACAGCGACATGTTTTTGAATGGTCCGTATTCTCCACTCAGTTGATTCAACAGGGTGGTTGCCTCTTGCGGGTTGTCGAAATGATGCGACACACGCACTTGCAATCCACCTGTTTCGGTTGCAGCAACCTCGGAGACCTTCCAGCCTGCAGCTTTTGCGTCGTCGAAACTGAGGTCACTCGCTATGTCGGGGTTATTGGCAACAATTTCGGCATCAACGGTGGTCACCAATGCAACATTGCCTGACCCATTTGGCTTCACCGTCAGGGTGACAACATTGTCCACGCGGCATGCACCGAGCAGCACAACAGCAAGCAGCAAACCAAGAAGTGATCGTGCGCGACCAGATGCCCACTTGCTCCTCACTAATGACTTCACTCAGGTGAAGAAGCGGTGCCTTCGCCGGCACCTGCAAGTTCAACTGCCGATGGCGGCTTAAAGCCTTCGACTGCAGAGAACGTCATGCGCTGTTCGCCTTCGTTCTCTGGGTCTGGCTCGGTTGCAACAACCACAATCTGCCCGGCGGTGAATTGTTTGTTCAACAACTTCTCCGATAGTGGGTCTTCAATGAGTCGCTGCAATGCACGACGCAATGGGCGAGCGCCAAGTTGTGGGTCGTAGCCACGCTTGGACAACAACTCTTTTGCCGACTGTGTGAGTTCGAGACCAATGCCCAAACCTTCCAGTTGACCAATGAGTCGCTTGCTCATGAGGTCGACCATCTGTACAACTTCTTCCATGCCAAGTTCGTGGAACACGATGACTTCATCGATGCGGTTCAAGAACTCTGGACGGAAGTGGCCCTTCAGGGCTTCGTTCACCTTGTCGCGCATACGTGCATACGACAACGCTTCGTCGTTCTTGCCGAAACCAACATTTGATTTACGCAAATCTTGTGTTCCCAAGTTCGACGTCATGATGAGCACGGTGTTGCGGAAGTCGGTGCTGCGACCCTGAGCGTCGGTCAAGCGACCTTCTTCAAGAATTTGCAGCAGCGTGTTAAATACGTCTGGGTGAGCCTTTTCAATTTCGTCGAACAACACGACCGAGAATGGCTTACGACGAACGGCCTCTGTTAACTGACCGCCTTCTTCGTAACCCACGTATCCAGGAGGTGAACCGACCAAACGGCTAACCGTGTGCTTTTCCATGTATTCCGACATGTCGAGTGAAATGAGTGCTTCGTCATCACCAAACAAGAAGTTGGCAAGTGTCTTTGCGAGCTCAGTTTTTCCTACACCGGTTGGACCCAAGAAGATGAACGAACCGCTTGGACGCTTTGGGTCTTTCAAACCTGCACGTGTGCGACGGATGCTCTGGCTCACTGCCTTGATGGCATCTTCTTGAGAAATGATGCGCTTGTGCAGTTCGGCTTCCATGTTCAACAACTTGGCGGTTTCTTCTTCCGTCAACTTGTACACCGGAATACCGGTCCAAATGCTGAGTACTTCGGCAATAGCTTCTTCGTCAACTTCGTCAAACAAGTCGATGCCGCTTGCTTTTACGTCTGCTTCTTTTGAAGCGCGCTCTTCAAGCAATGCACGCTCTTGGTCGCGCAAACGGCCGGCCTCTTCAAAGCGCTGTTCTTCGACAGCCTTCTTCTTGGCTTCCTGCACATCGTTGATCTTGTTTTCAATTTCCTTCAAGTCCGGAGGAGTGGCCATGCGCTTAATGCGCAAACGGCTTCCCGCTTCGTCAATGAGGTCGATTGCCTTGTCTGGCAAATGACGATCGGCAATGTAGCGGTCGGCCAAGTTTGCAGCAGCAACCAATGCCTGATCGGTAATGGTGACACGGTGGTGCTGTTCGTACTTGTCGCGAATGCCCTTCAAGATTTC
>JBEAOI010000024.1:0-2739 GCA_041165005.1 Actinomycetota bacterium | reverse complement strand
GTTCTGGCAACTGGTGGGTACGGAAACGTGTTCTTCTTGTCAACGAACGCAATGAACTGCAACGTCACTGCCGCATGGCGAGCACATCGCCGTGGAGCATTGTTCGCAAACCCGTGTTACACGCAGATTCACCCGACCTGCATTCCACAGGCTGACGAAACACAGTCAAAGCTCACGCTCATGAGTGAGTCGTTGCGTAACGACGGACGCGTGTGGGTGCCAAAGCGTGCAGATGACAATCGTCCAGCAGATCAAATTCCTGAAGATGAACGTGATTACTTCCTCGAGCGCTTGTATCCGTCCTATGGCAACTTGGCTCCGCGCGACATTTCATCTCGTGCAGCAAAGCGCCTCGTTGACAAGGGCCAAGGAATTGGGCCACTCAAAAACGGTGTAAACCTTGACTTCTCGGCAGCCATCGAGCGTCTCGGTCGAGATGTTGTTGAAGAGCGATATGGCAACTTGTTCCAGATGTATGAGCGCATTGCTGGTGAAGACCCATATAAGACACCAATGCGTATCTACCCAGCAACTCACTACACCATGGGTGGTTTGTGGGTTGACTACGAGTTGATGACCACCATCCCAGGTTTGTATGCAGCTGGCGAAGCCAACTTCTCCGATCACGGCGCAAACCGTCTTGGCGCTTCAGCGTTGATGCAAGGTTTGGCAGACGGTTACTTCGTGTTGCCGTACACCATTAGCAATCAGCTTTCGTCACTGCTTGGAAAATCAATTCCAGGTACAGATCACCCTGCGTTCAAACAAGCAGAGTCAGAAGCAACCGCTCGTTACAACGGATACCTTGCCGTGAAGGGCAAGCGTTCGCCAGATTGGTTCCATCGCGAACTCGGCAAGATCATTTGGAACGAATGTGGCATGGAACGGACACGTGAAGGGTTGCAGAAAGCACTCACCGATTTGCCAGCACTGTACGAAGAATTCAAGACCGACTTGCGCGTAACGGGAACCGGTGACAGCACCAACCAGACGCTTGAAAAGGCTGGTCGTGTTGACGACTTCTTCCAGTTGGGTATGGCCATGTGCCAAGACGCGTTAACTCGCGAAGAAAGCTGTGGAGCTCACTTCCGTTCCGAATATCAAACGGAAGAAGGCGAAGCCCAACGCAATGACGAGGACTATTGCCATGTGGCTGCATGGGAGTGGACTGGCGATGCAATGAAGCCTCAGCGCCATACAGAGGATTTGGTATTTGAATCGATTCACCTTGCAACAAGGAGCTACAAGTGAGCCATCTCAAGAATCTCAAACTGAAGGTATGGCGTCAGAGTGGACCAGCCGACGCAGGTCGCTTTGAGAACTACACCATCGATGAAATCAGCGATGAAGCTTCATTCCTTGAAATGCTTGACGTATTGAACGAAAAGCTAATCAATGAAAACAAAGAAGCAGTGGTGTTCGATCACGATTGCCGCGAAGGAATTTGTGGAACGTGTTCACTCATGATTAACGGCGTTGCTCATGGTCCACAGAAGGCAACAACCACGTGCCAGTTGCACATGCGTACGTTTAAGAGTGATGACACCATTGTGGTGGAGCCTTGGCGAGCCACTGCATTTCCAATCATTAAAGACCTCATGGTCGATCGCAGCGCATTTGACCGCATTATTGAATCTGGTGGATTTATTTCTGCAGCAACTGGTGGGGCTCCAGATGCGAACCTCATTCCAATACCAAAGCCAGTTGCTGATGCAGCAATGGACTCAGCAGCGTGCATTGGTTGTGGTGCTTGTGTTGCTGCGTGTCCAAACGGTGCAGCCAGTTTGTTTACCGCAGCGAAGATCTCACACCTCAACTTCCTGCCACAGGGTCAGGCAGAGCGCTACAAGCGCACTGAAGCAATGGTGGAAACAATGGATGAGCACTTCGGCTCGTGCACAAACCACGGTGAGTGCTCTGCAGCGTGTCCAAAAGAGATCTCAATTGATGTCATTGCGTTAATGAACAAGGACTATCGCGCTTCAAAGTTTAAGAATCGCAAAGAACTCAGTCGTTAGTAGTTACTGATTTGTTGAGTTCACTTGCCACGTGGGTTCAGGATGTCATTGAACAACTTGGCTATGTAGGTGTTGCGTTACTTGTAGTTGCCGAAAACGTCTTCCCACCAATTCCGTCTGAAATTGTTCTGCCGTTTGCCGGGTTTGTTGCTCAACGTGGCAGCGAGTCGGTGATCATCATGATCCTTGCCGCAACTGTTGGATCAGTTGCTGGAGCGCTCATTATGTATTGGATTGCAGCGGTAATCGGTGACGAGCGCCTTCATGCGTTTACACGAAAGTTCGGAAAGTGGGTGCAAATTCGAGAGGCCGACCTCACGCGCGCCGAAGAGTGGTTTGATCGCCACGCGACCAGCGCCGTGCTCATCGGGCGATGTGTTCCATTGATTCGTTCGGTGGTGTCGATACCTGCAGGGTTTCGACGAATGAAGTTAGTTCCGTACATGCTGTACACATTTCTTGGCAGCCTCGTGTGGAATATTGCGCTGGTGGGCGCCGGCGCACTTCTTGGCGAAAACTGGGAACGCGTTGGAAGCTACGTGGGTGTATTCCAGTGGGCAGTTATTGCGCTGGCGATTGCTGCAGTTGTACGTTTTGCGTTTGGTGTGTATCGCCGCCGAAATCAATAACTAGACAGCAAGTGCACCAGAAAAGATCTGCCACGCGAGTGCAGACTTGGCAATGAGACTCAACACGATATAGGCACGCTCTCCGTACAAAT
>JBEAOI010000023.1:0-3955 GCA_041165005.1 Actinomycetota bacterium | reverse complement strand
TGAACCGCATCATGACCTTTCGGCTTGATACCCGTTGGCGCAAAATTGCAGTACGCAAGCTTGCGCTAGCAAAAGGCGCCCGAGTGCTCGATCTTGCCAGCGGAACCGGCGATCTCTGTGTCGACCTCCGCAAGTCTGGACTCACGCCGCTCTCATTCGACATGTCGTTCGGCATGCTTGCCGCAGACCACAGCAAAGCGCCACGAGTGCAGGCCGACATTCTTCGCCTGCCAATCGCAACTCAATCAGTTGATGGTGTGACATGCGGCTTCGCCCTCCGCAATCTGGTTGATCTGAATGTCTTCTTCAATGAAATTGCTCGCGTCACGAAATCGGGTGGACGAATTGCGCTGCTTGATGTGAGCACACCAACCAATCCGCTTATCCGTTGGGGCAACAGCGTGTACTTCGGGAAGGTAGTGCCGCGTATCGGCGGACTGCTTTCCAATCGTGCTGCGTACAACTACTTGCCGAAAAGCGTGGCGTACCTGCCGTCGCCAGAGCAGTTGGTGGCCATGCTCCAGAATGCGGGCTTTGAACATGTGCGCCATGAACAACTTTCCGGTGGACTTACGCAATTGATGCACGCAACAAAGAAGTAGTCATCCCGATGAAAGCAACGTCGTTTCCGTTGTCACACATCACCGATCGCGAGATCGACTTGAACGATTTCGCTGGGTCAGAGGGCTTTCTCTTTGTTCGCGAAGGTGTGGGCTTTGCTGCAATTGGCATCAGCGCTCGCGCAACCGCCAATAAGGCGCGCGAACTCTTGAACGCAATTGAGCAGTCGCCAACAGGTCTTCCCATTGGCGTAGGGCCCATCATGTTTGGCTCTATCCCTTTTGATACAACCCGAGATGCCGATTTCATTCTTCCCACTGTGACGCTATGCAAGACCCGTGAAGGCGAAACCTGGGTGACGGTAATTGACGACGCGCCATTTCCAGATATTCCCGAAAAAGCGCCAGCATCAGGAGATGCACAATTCTCTGTACATGATGGAGTTGCAGTTCCTATCTACTTAAAGGCTGTTGAGGCGGCAAGAGATGCAGTTCGCAATGGGCAACTCACCAAAGCAGTAATTGCACGCGATGTAATTGTTGATTCAATTTCCCCTGTCGATATTCATGCATTACTCCTTCGATTGAGAACTTCATTTAGCACCAGTTATCGATATTCCTTCGACGGATTCGTGGGTGCCTCACCAGAACTCCTTGTTTCTATTCACGATGATGAGATCAGCAGCCATCCTCTGGCTGGCACGGCACCAAAAACCGGTGACCCAGTGAAAGACGAGGCGTTAGCTCAGCAGCTGGTTGCGAGCACAAAGAACCAGATTGAACATCGCGTAGTGATTGACATGGTTCATGACACGCTGCTTCCCCATTGCTCGTATCTGGACTGGGAAGAGGAACCGTCTGTTATCCAAGTCGCAAACGTTCAGCACCTTGGGACACTGCTCATCGGCAAACTCTCTGAGCCCCGAATACATGTTCTCGATGCGGCACTTGCCTTGTCACCCACTCCAGCACTTGGAGGATTTCCTCGAGAGCAAGCACTCCAACTCATTGCCCAACATGAGGGCATGGATCGCGATAAATACGGTGGTGCAATCGGATGGTTTGATCGCAATGGAAATGGTGTTTTCGCTGTTGCAATTCGTTGCGCGCAATTCAATGAAGCGCGAACTCAGGCCCGCTTATTTGCTGGCGGAGGAATCGTTGCAGACAGCGATCCTGCAGATGAACTTGCAGAAACACAGGCCAAGCTGCAAGCAATGCTCGCTGCAATTATGCGACCGTAAATCACTACTTCGTTAGCGCCTCGGCTACTGCTGAATAGAGGGCATTGTGGTGATCCACATTAAGTTTGCGATCGGTACGCACACCAATAATGGAAGTACCGCCATTCCCTAGTTCGCGACGAAGCTCGTCTGCAGTGGTTACCCATGCAAACGGAATGCCATGAGTTTTTGCCAGAGACTCAAAATCGGCGCTATGCGGTGTGCCGAAAAGCTGCTCGAACTGTGCGCCATCCAACGATTCCGCTTGAGGAAGAAACGAGAAGATTCCGCCGCCTTCATTGTCGACAATAATGATCTTCAACTGAACATCGCGTCGAGTTAAGTTGAGCAATCCATTACTGTCATGCAGCATCGCAATATCGCCGATGAGTAACGCCGTAGGCGCCTTCGACGACAGGGCAACGCCTACAGCTGTTGACACAACACCGTCGATGCCATTTACCCCGCGATTACTAAACACGCGAAGGCCATCACGAGCAGGCGCAAACCACTCCAGATCGCGTACCGGCATCGACGAGGACACCACCAAACTTGCTCCAGGTGCCAGCGATTCACTTACCGTTACTGCGCACAGCGGTTCTGTCAATTCATTTGATGTTGAAAAGTGAGCGTCAAGGGCTGCTCTTCCCTTGCGTTCACATTGCTTCCACTCTCTCACCCACTCTGATTCGGGCTTTGACTGTGCACCCCGCGACATTTCCATGAAAAGTTCGTTGAATGATCCAACTATGTGAGTCGCGACGATCTTGTCTGGGTCAATAAGGGTTGGCTGCTGAGTAACCGCAATGTGTTCTGCCCCGCAACGTGCAAGCCATTGGTTCACAACTTTGCTTACTGGCGGGTCGCCAATGCGAATGACAACAGTTGGTTTAAGAGCTTCGGCGGTTGGTTGGTGCCTCATCATCACATCGGCACACGTCACCACCGTTGCACCATGACTACTTTCAGGTGCAACTCGACAATTGCTTCGTGGGTCGGCAACTACTGGCCAATTCAACTTTGCTGCTAACTCAAGAATAAAGCGTGGCTGATCTATGCCGTGACCCGCAATGATCAACCCGCGCTCGGCACGTAGTGCGAGAGAAAGTTTCTTGCGCTCTGAAGCTGTCGCCACATCGGCACTCATCCGCACGGGAGAATGTGTGTCTACTGCTGGCAGCGCCTCAGCAACTCCAACGAGCGGTTCGCGGAATGGGAAATTTACATGGCATGGACCGCGATTGACCCCAACCGCAGACGAGAACGCATCTCGAGCAATCGTTCGCCACTTCGATGCCTTTGCATCATCTGCCACGCCCACATCGATGAACTTGCGAACAAAACTTCCATACAAGTTTGTTTGATTAATAGTTTGCGGAGCGCCTACGCCCTGTAGTTCTGGCGGACGATCTGCGGTGCACACCAGCATCGGCACATGCGCATAATTTGCCTCGATGACAGCGGCGAAAAACTGTGCTGCTGCAGTTCCGGATGTACATAGCAATACGGCGGGAACACCCGATTGCAATCCAATGCCCAATGCCGCAAAAGAAGCAGAACGCTCATCGTGAAATACGTGGAGTGAGATTTTTGGATTGCTGGATAGCGCAACTGCCATTGGGGTGCTGCGGGAACCAGGAGATACCACGGCATGAGCAACCCCAAGCCTTACCCACTCGTCCACGATCGTTGCGCAAAAGGTCGCAGTGGTTGCAGGAGACGAGGCCATCCCCTCTATCGTGGCACCTATGCGCATAGAAATCTTCTCCGACGTCATATGTCCATGGTGTTTTATTGGAAAACGGCGTTTTGAGACGGCTATTTCGCGTCTGCGAGACCGTGGAGTTGATGTTCAGGTGGATTACACGTTCCGCCCCTTCCAGCTAGACCCAACCGCTCCAAACTATTCGCCAACTCCGGCAAAAGATGCGTACGCCAAAAAGTTTGGTGGCCCAGAACGCGCAACCGAGATTCTTGATCATGTCACCTCCGTTGCTGCTCAAGACAACATCACGTTCAATATGGATATTGCAGTTCGAGCAAACACATTTTTTGCGCATCGTCTGCTGAGTTACGCGCTTCTGAAGCATGGTGCTGCTGTGCAGATTCTTCTTAAAGAACGCATTCTGGATGCGTACTTCACTGACGGCAAGAATATTGGAGACATTGATG
>JBEAOI010000022.1:0-4378 GCA_041165005.1 Actinomycetota bacterium | reverse complement strand
GCACCAGAAATATCGGGCAATGTTGCAAATGTTGGTCCTTCAGAAACCACGATGGTCAGCGTTTGACCTTCCTTCAGCTTTTCTCCTTCAGCTGGTTCAGTTCGAACGACTGATCCTGCTGGAATTTCATCATTGCGTTCAGAGGTAACAACGATTGTCCAGCCATTTGAAGCGATCAAATTGCGTGCTTCGCCTTCAATAATTCCGGCTAGCGGCGGAATGGTGTGTGCTTGCTTCACGACAACGCGGAAACCAACCACGCCTGCAACCAATAACGCGATAACAGCGCCAATCACCCACAGGCGCTTATGTCGGCGTACTTCACCTTCGGATGCCACAACGATTGGTTCGTCTTGGGTGCCGTCTTTAATTCTCAACATTGATCCCGATGCATCTGCTGCTGCAGCAATGGGAACTGTGACGTCTTGTGTCTCGTCAACTTTTGGACGTGCAATCTCGCCCGTGTGCTCTGCTTCTTTTTGTTCAATAACTTCAGCAAACGAACTTGCAGCAAGAGGTTCAATAGGTGTTGGCAGTGGCATCTTTTCTGCAATGCCGGCCAATGCTTTTCCAAAATCTAAAGCGGTGTATCGCTCGGTGGAATCTGGTCGTCCAGCGCGCTCGAGTGGAGCAGCAATTGGGCCAAGATCTGCAGAAACAGGAAGCAGCTTCCCAACACGATTCGAAAGCGTGATTGCCGCGGTGTCTCCACTAAAAGGCAAGGTGCCGGTAATTGACTCTAGAAGTGTTGTTGCTAGTGAATACACGTCACTTTGAGCACTGGGTTGTTCGCCCGTCGCAACTTCTGGTGCGGCATAGTTTGCTTGCTCAATACTCATCTTCTCGGCAATAACTATGCGCTTCAGTCCAAGACCAGCTAACCGAACCCGACCATCATCACCAATAAAGATGTTTGCTGGACGCACATCTCCGTGCACCCAACCCTTGCCGTGAATGAAATGCAATGCCCGACACACGTCTAAGCCGGCTACCAGAGCCTGCGATGGGGTTAACCGGCGACCACGGTCCAGAATCTGGCGCAATGTTCCACCGCTGTAGCTTTCCAAAACTGTGAACACGTACAGGGTGCCAGCAATGGTCTCTGTGCCCCAGTCCTCTATCGAAGCAAGCGAAGCATGCGAAAGTCCAGCGAGCATCTGTGTTTGTCGCTTAAACACCTCCACGCCATCTGATGCGGTAAGTACACCTGACTCCAGGTCGACCAACGCCTCGGCTGGTGAGAGCCGCAATACCAACTTTTTGCGCGAGCGAATGTCAGTGGCTTCGAATACGTCCGAATTACCAGATCCTCCGCCAAGCGGTGCATCTATGCGGTATCGGTGCGCGAGAACTGCGCCAATCATCGAATCTGTACCTGCCATGTGTGAACTAAATCTAGTCGCTTTACTCTCCGCATGAATAACGGATAGCCCTATAAATAGGCGAGAATAGAGGTCATGAAGCTTGATCCAAAACTTTTGTTGGCCAGTATGGGTATTTCAGCGGGTCTCGTTCTGTTTGTTACGGGTTTGAATACTGGTTTGACTGGTCGTGATGCAACGAATTTGCCAGATGCAATTGAAAATATTTCTCCAGGGCAAGGTGAACGAGTACTTCGACAATCACAAATCATTGTTGACTTCATTGATGGCTATGAGGCGACAATGTTCATTGACGGAATTGAACTTCCTACTACCCGTCTAGATGAATTGATTTCAGGTGGTGCGGCTCCAGAGCCGGGTGCTCAGATTGACTTGCCGCCAACTGCAATTTATGACCCAGGCAACTTCACCATCAGTTATTTACCGCAAGAAGGCGCTCCTATTGAAGAACTAAAGCAGGGTGAGCACACGGGAAAAGTCCGATATTGGCTCATCGGCCAAGGTGAAAACAAAGCTCGCGTGTATACCTGGAAGTTTTATACCGACTAGCCAACAATTGCGCGGTATTCACTGGCCGTTAACAGGCCTTCAAGAGTTTCGTCATACGACATTTGCACTTCATACAACCAACCTGCGCCATACGGGTCGGAGTTCACCAAACCAGGTTCTGCTGCAAGTGATTCATTCACCAACACCACACTTCCACTAACCGGTGAATAGATGTCGCTCACACTCTTACTGCTTTCAACCTCCACCACAGTTGCACCAGACTGCACTGACTGACCAACAGTGGGCAGTTGAACGTGCACAATGTTGCCCAATGCATCTTGTGCAAGATCGGTGATTCCAATTCGCGCAGATTCACCATCAATCAGCACCCATTCGTGCTGTCGGGTGTAGCGCAAACCATCAGGAATGTTCACGCCCTCAACTTAGCCAAACGCACGAACTCCACGCACCTTAAACGTGCGATTTGGGGGTTGTCTGTTGGCTGACAACGTTTGCACCCGATCAAACTGTTGACCGTCGTTGAAATACTGCGTCCACGCTTCTGTGCCGTTGTAGTCAGACGATGTCCAGTAGTACCCAATGTCAAAACCACCAACTGGCGTTGGTTCACGGTTGACTCGATTTTGTGCGAGCACTCGCCAAACAATGTTCAATTCATCTGCTGATGGCAAAAACCAATCGGCTAATCCGTTACATGCCTGCGAGCGCACTAATGCTGCTGCATGAACTTTTTCTGCACCATATCGCTTCACAATCAGATCAGTATTTGCTCTGCCTGTTCCCACTGCTTTTGCCCGAACACGATCAATTTGCAATGCATGAATTCCTTGTACGCCGCCTGCTGGCTTGAATGGCACTCCAGCAATTTCGCAACTGGCTGGAGCTGCTTCCAAATATCTGCCCCACGGCTGCGTTGAACCAGCGTCGTAAAACACCACTCCACCACCCGGACCAATGTCGCCTACTGAACAATTCACACCTGCGGAACACTGAGCATTTTGTCGAACCGAGGTGACAACAGTTGGTGGCGGTGGATTTCCTACACCAGCAGGAAATGCGCGCACCGCTACAACGCCAAATCTTTGTGAAGCAAATGATCCTTCGTGGTACGGACTCATCGTGAGATCTTTATTTCCAGACAGTCCCCTAATGATTCCGTTCGCATCGGTGAATTTCGTGCCGTCTTGAAACTGCTGATACCAAGCAAACGTTGCGCTCTGTTCCGACGATGTCCAGATGACACCGCGATAGAAACGGCCAGGACCACCCAACTTCCAATAGTTGTACAAGGCATCGAGTTCGTCGGCCGATGGAATACTCCAACCGCTACGAATTTTCCCTGCAATGCTTGAAGTTCCGAATTTCGACAACATGAGTTGCGTGTTCTTTGCGCCCATGCCAATTTGCATTGAACGCAGCCGCAACATTGACGCAGAAAGGCTGTCTTGGCCGTCTACATACAAGGACTCGCGAGGTCCCCAATTAGAACCAAATGCTTTGGGTTCCATTCGCGCTTCAAGGAAACGTCCCCACCACTGCTGTGAGCCTGCGTCGTAAAACACCACTCCACCGCCTGGGCCGACCATTCCTACAGCACAACCTTCACCGGTTTCCTTACATGTTCTTGCAGCTTGAGTGGCCTGCGCAGGTTGAGCGATTCCAATCAGCCCAGCAACTACCAGAGACATGACAATTACCAATCGGCGCATGCACTCACCGTAATTCACAGAAATCTAATTTCTATCTAACACAAGTTAAATGGCGGGTAAGGAAAGCGTAAAGGTGGAGCCGACTCCCACTTCAGACGTCACGCTGGCATCACCTCCGTGTAACAACGCAATGTGACGCACAATTGCTAAACCAAGTCCGGTGCCACCCGTTCCACGACTGCGAGCGTCATCAACTCGATAGAAACGCTCAAACACGCGTCCAAGATGTTCCGCTGCAATTCCTGGTCCATTGTCGGAAACCGAAATGAGCATGCGTCCCTCTTCGCGTCGCACCTCCACCTTTACAATTGACCCTTGATCGCTGTACTTCACTGCGTTGTCAATCAGATTTCCCACGGCAGACACCAACTGTGCTCTGTCGCCAATAACCGACATATCGGGGTTGTCTTCAACAACAATCATCACTGATTTCGCTAGCGCTGCGCTGCGAATTCTGCCAACCGCCTCATCAATTACGCGCGCAGTGTGTATTGATTCGCGCTTCGAAAGGCCGTCAAATTCAATTCGAGCAAGATCAAGCAAGTCATTCACCGTTTCATTCAGGCGAGTGACTTCATTGAGAATGATTTCTGCCAATCGTGCAGATTCTGACTCGCCCATTTCAGCAATTAAATTTTCTGCCATCAGCGAAATTGCGCCAATTGGAGTGCGTAGTTCATGACTAATGTTGGCTACGAAATCGGTGCGAACTCGGTCAATCATCAAACGCTGCGTAATGTCTTCAACGATTGCGGCCGCGCCACCATCAGTTAGAGC
>JBEAOI010000021.1:0-3033 GCA_041165005.1 Actinomycetota bacterium | reverse complement strand
AAGGCACGTCGCCGTACAACGTGCAGAAATTTCTGAAGTACTGCGCTCCCTATCTATTGCTGGAACAGCAGAAGACGTTGCATTCACAATCGCAAGATCGATCTGTCGCCTTTCACGAGTGCAGAGTGTGTTTTTCATCGCGGCGTTGGATGGGACAGAGGATGAAAATCTGTTGACCATTGGATCATTCGGTTCAGGAAAGTTGTCAATGGATTATGAGTACTCGAGGGCAACGAATTTAGAGAAGACTACTTTTGGCGAATTGAAAAAAATTGCTGCGAGTTTTGGTTGGACAAACTTGGATCACGCGTTTGCATATGAATTTACAGATGAAAAAAATATTGGTTCAAAATTTTATTGTCGAAAAGTTGTAGATTCATTTGGTTTCTTTACGGGATTCCTCGTTATAAAGAGCCAAGTTGATCCATTTGAAGGAGGTAATTTCAACGCTTCAATGTTGGTGCTTGCAATTGGATCGTTGCGAATTGCGCAGTCAAGAAATGAGTATGGCGCACAATCTGTCATTATGCAGAAAATTGTGCACGATTTAAATGGCTCACTTGCAGTAATTGGCCTTCAATCAGATCTTCTGAATTTGAAATCAAATATTGAAAATCACTTCGTTTTGGCTCAGCAACGAATCAAGGCTGCCATGAATAAGGCAGATGCAAACGTTCGAAAAATTAATGAGTTCTCGCATCTTTTTTATCCCGAAAATTTGAGCGGCAACGAGTTTCCAAAGTCCAGTATTGCGGCAGTAGCGCTTCGTGCCGCTCTCTCGTCACTACCAATTGCTCCAGAAATTTTGTCGAAAATTGATGTCTCAATTTCTATTGATGACAACGTAAGAGTGGGAATAGAAGGCGCTTCGCTTTATTGGTTTTATCGAGGACTTATCGCCGCGTGGGCAAACCCAATGGTCTGGGGTGATATAGAACCATTCAGTATGAGCGTGGAACTAAGATTTGGTGGCGCGGAGAAAGAGTTTGTGACGTTAATCATCAGCAGAAAATCCGGCTTGGAGATTGATCGCATTCTTGATGTAAGTCGCAATTCGCCCTTCGGAACATTAGAAAACAAGATTGTGCTTGTACCGCCAGCATTACTGTTGGAACAGGTGGTTACGCTTTTTGGAGGTCATTCACTGATTGAAACTTCTGAAGAGGTGCGTTCAATAACCGTCAGCTTCCCGCAGCTTGATTTGTAAAGCAATTACAGGCGGAGTAATCAGCGATATTGTGGGCAAAGCCTAAGCTGGCTTACTCGGTTATTGCTCGGCTCAAATAGGATGCCTGCATGGCAAATGCATGGTTTGAAACGGTCGCCGAGGCTCAGCGCAGGGCGCAAAAGCGCTTGCCGAAGTCGGTGTACGGAGCGTTAGTTGCAGGTTCGGAAAAGGGGCTTTCCAGTCGCGACAACTTAGATTCATTTGACCATCTTGGCTTTGCGCCGCACATTGCTGGTCTTTCGGGTCAGCGTGACATGGCAGTAAGTGTGATGGGTCAGCAGTTGTCAATGCCTGTCATCATTTCGCCGACTGGAGTTCAAGCAGTACACCCCCAGGGTGAAGTTGCTATTGCGCGCGCTGCACAAAATCGTGGCATTCCTATGGGACTCAGTTCGTTTGCCAGCAAGTCGGTTGAAGAAGTTGCTGCAGTCAATACTCAAACGTTGTTTCAGATGTATTGGTGTGGCGACAAAGACACTTTGGTGCAACGCATGGAGCGTGCTCGTGCAGCTGGTGCAACAGGACTCATTGTCACGCTTGACTGGTCGTTTTCTAATGGTCGCGACTGGGGAAGCCCATGGATTCCAGAAAAGATCAACTTAAAAGCAATGCTCAAGCTTGCACCCGAAGTGTTGGTGAAGCCCGAGTGGCTGTGGTCGTTTGCAAAGACTGGTCGCATTCCCGACCTCACTGCACCGAACATGCAAAAGCCTGGCGAAGATGCACCAACTTTTTTTGGCGCGTATTACGAATGGATGCAAACAACACTTCCAACGTGGGACGACATTGCGTGGTTACGCCAACAGTGGGGTGGTCCATTCATGGTGAAGGGTGTGAGTCGCATTGATGATGCAAAGCGTGTAGTTGACCTTGGAGCAACAGCTCTCTCGGTGTCGAACCATGGTGGAAACAATTTGGATGGAACACCCGCGCCAATTCGTGCGCTTCCAGCTATCGCTGATGCAGTCGGATCACAGATTGATGTATTGCTCGACGGTGGAGTGCGACGTGGAAGTGACGTGGTGAAAGCAATAGCACTCGGCGCTCGCGCTGTGATGATTGGTCGCGCATATTTGTGGGGACTCGCTGCAAATGGTCAGGCCGGAGTGGAAAACGTGCTTGATGTGATTCGCGGTGGCATTGACTCTGCGTTGTTGGGCCTGGGTAAGTCACACGTCAATGAACTCACTCGCGACGACGTTGTTGCGCCACCAGATTTCTTCCGCAAACTAGGCGCATAAGCGCAGATTACGAGTTGCTCATGGCACGTCGGACACGAAGTTTTGAGCCAAATGCGTCGAAATCGGTAACGCTTCCTGGTGGACAGATAGCGCATGAATTGCATGTTGAGCAGTCACATCGATTAGCCCGAACATTTAGCGAGGTGCGCCCTGGCGTGTGGTGCTTTGTCGGTAACGGATTGTCTAACCAATCGTTTATTGATGCCCCAGAGGGAATCATTGCAATCGATACGGGCGAATCTATTGAAGAAATGAACGAGGCAATTTCCGAACTGCGAAACGTATCTAAGCGGCCGATTGTGGCAGTGATGTACACGCACTTCCATTACGTTGATGGCACCAAGGCTGTTATTGCAGAAAACAACGGCAAACAAGTGCCAATTTGGGGTCACGGAAAAATTGCAGAAAACCGTCGTCGTACAGCCAGTGAAATTGCTCCTGCATACGGACGTGGCTTGGTTGAGCAATTTGCCATGCAGCTTCCAGAAGACGGCGAAGATGGTCGAGTCAACGTTGGCTTGGGTCACTTTTACCGCAACCCAAAGCATGCGCCGTTTACCCCAG
>JBEAOI010000020.1:0-10601 GCA_041165005.1 Actinomycetota bacterium | reverse complement strand
TGTTGGACTGGGTACGCAAAGACGGTGAAACGGCATACCACCCCTCATGCACCTGCCGAATGGGTATTGATGAGATGTCGGTCATTGACCCTGCCACTATGCGGGTCAGGGGAATGCAGGGCCTCCGAGTAGTGGACGCTTCGGTTATGCCATATGTAACGAATGGCAATATCTACGCCCCGGTCATGATGCTTGCAGAGAAGGCAGCAGACATCATTTTGGGTAAGAAGCCGTTGGCCCCTGAAGTGGTCGATTTCTATCGCCATAACTAATTGCCCAAGATGAATAGGTGGCTGTAAGGCTGCCCTGATAACCTTTTCCTCGCCGTGATATATCTCGGTACCACTCAATAAGGGGAACTCACGTGAGCGATTTTGACGACATTGATCTTGCCGGTCTTTCTGACGACGACCTAGTGGCACAGATGCACGACGATTTGTACGACGGTCTGGGCGAGGAAATTGTTGAAGGCACCACCATTTTGTTGGACCGCGGTTGGGGCCCAGACAAAGTGTTGCAGGTGGCACTTGTTGAAGGAATGCGCATCGTTGGCGTTGACTTCCGCGATGGAATTTTGTTTGTGCCAGAAGTGCTTCTTGCTGCAAACGCAATGAAGGCTGGAATGAACATCCTTCGTCCGTTGCTCGCAGAAACTGGTGCTGAGTCAATTGGCAAAGTTGTTGTAGGAACCGTGAAGGGCGACATTCATGACATTGGCAAGAACTTGGTTGCCATGATGATGGAAGGCGCAGGCTTCGAAGTGATCGATCTCGGAATTAACACCGACGCCGACAAGTTCATTGCTGCTCTTGAGGAACATCAGCCAGATATTCTCGGAATGTCAGCATTGCTCACCACAACCATGCCGTACATGAAGGTCGTTGTTGACACCATGAAAGAGCGCGGCATTCGTGATAAGTACATCATCTTGGTTGGTGGTGCTCCATTGAACGAAGAGTTCGGTGCTGCTGTAGGTGCAGATGCATATTGCCGAGATGCTGCAGTTGCTTCAGAGACCGCAAAGACTTTGGTTAACGCACGTCGCGCGCGCACTTCCGAGCCTCCTGGCCCGTCGGTCGCCTGATTCGTTTCTGGTAACGCGCATATGTCGGCGGGCGAGCGTCCACTGATTATTGCGTGTGGCGCACTCGTGAGTGAGTTGCGCGAAGTACTCAATCGCAATGGTCTTGCCGATGCTGTTGAAGTGCGTTACCTGCCAGCCAACTTGCACAATCGCCCAGAAGGAATCGTTCCCGCGTTGCGTGAGCATCTAGATGCGCGCGGCAGTCGATCAACGTTTGTTGGTTATGCAGATTGCGGTACAGGTGGCCAAATCGACACCATGTTGTTGGATTACCCGGGTGTTGAGCGAATTTCGGGTGCACATTGTTACGAGTTCTTTGCTGGTTCGCCGTTGTTTAATGAGGTGCAGGACGCAGAACCAGGCACGTTTTATCTCACCGATTTTCTTGCCAAGCACTTCCGTGCGTTGGTGTGGGAAGGTCTTGGTCTAGATACTCATCCGCAATTACGCGATATGTACTTTGGCAATTACACAAAAGTGATGTATTTCTCGCAAGTTAACGACGATTCGCTGATCGCTATTGCCAAAGAAGCTGCAGAAATGTTGGGGCTCAACTTCGAGCATCGACACGTTGGTGTGCAAGGTTTAGAGGCGTCAATTCCCGTAGTGTTTCAATCTGCTGCAAAAAGAAATGTGAGTGTTAACTGATGGCTCGTGGTGGAAATTCAATAATCATTATCAAGTGGCGTGATATTCCTGCGCAGGTAAACGCACAGATGGGTCGCGAGCGCTATCAAGTCATTTTGGGTGCAAAGTTTCAGCGTGCAATCGATCGCGCGAAGCGCAAAGCCAACATTTACACGGCCGAAGAAGACGTGGCTCAGTGGAGTCGCGAAACCTTGCCACTTGAAGGCGACATGGCACTTGCTGCTCAGTCAGTTGCCGACCGGTTGGAAGAAGA
This sequence comes from Actinomycetota bacterium, assembly GCA_041165005.1. GTDB lineage: Bacteria > Actinomycetota > Acidimicrobiia > Acidimicrobiales > Ilumatobacteraceae > UBA3006. The sequence continues at coordinate 8,616 of JBEAOI010000020.1, read as the reverse complement.
GTGGACCCGCCAGCGTCTCGGCGTGTTGGCCTATGCAGGTGGATTTGAAAAAGATGTTGAGCAACTCACTGTTGCGGCAAAAGATCTTGCCGCTCTTGAGGAACTCGAAGAAGATGAAGAAGAAACTCCAAACAGTTAATAGCAAGAAAGAAACGAGAAACTGACATGACCCATACCATCCTTTCGTCACCAACCAAAGAAGTTGTCATTGGTTTCGATCGTCCATTCGTGATGATCGGCGAGCGCATCAACCCAACAGGTCGCAAAATGCTTGCCGAAGAAATGAAGAACGGTGACTTCAGCCGTGTTGAAGCAGACGCGATAGCTCAGGTTGAAGCCGGAGCTCAAATGTTGGACGTGAATGCTGGTATTCCGCTTGCAGACGAACCTGCATTGCTTGCACGCGCTATTCAGCTGGTGCAGGGAATCACAGATGTTCCGCTTTCCATTGACTCGTCAATCATTGACGCTCTTGAGCGTGGACTTTCGGTGTACAAAGGCAAAGCATTGGTCAACTCGGTAACGGGAGAAGACGAATCATTGGAGCGCGTATTGCCGTTGGTGAAGAAGTACGGCGCTGCAGTAGTGGCAATTTCGAACGACGAAACCGGAATCAGCATGGACCCAAATGTTCGCTTTGCTGTTGCCAAGAAAATTGTTGAGCGCGCTGCAGACCACGGAATTCACTATTCCGATGTTGTAGTTGACCCATTGGTCATGCCAATTGGTGCACTCGGCCAAGCAGGTCAACAAGCATTCACCTTGATTCGTCGTTTGCGCGAGGAGTTGAAGGTGAACACCACATGCGGCGCCTCGAACGTCAGCTTCGGTTTGCCAAACCGCAACCAAGTAACTGGAACATTCCTGAGCATGGCAATGGCTTCTGGAATGACATCTGCAATCATGAGCCCGCTTCACCCTGAAGTGAAGGCAGCAATCATGGCGGCAGACGTATTGACTGGTAACGACCAAGACTGTGCAGCATGGATTAAGGCGAACCGCGATCCAAATGCACCAACCGGTGGACGTGGCGAACGTGAAGGTCGCCGCCGCCGTTCTGCGCAATAGTTCATAATGTCGCACCGCATTGTCTTCACTCCGTCTGGTCTAGACGGCACTGTTGAAACCGGAACCACAGTGTTGGACGCCGCGCGAAAGCTCGGCGCCGACATCGATTCGGTGTGCGGAGGAAGAGGCATTTGCGGTCGCTGTCAAATCACTCCAAGCTTTGGATCATTTTCCAAGTGGGGAATTGAGGCAGTTGAATCATCGCTCACTGGCAAGACCGAAGACGAAATTAAGTACAAGGGCAAGCGTGCACTTGTAGAAGGAAATCGCCTTGGTTGCATGGCCAAAGTGTGTGGCGACATGGTCATTGATGTTCCAGCAATGAGCCAGGTGCACCGACAAATTGTGCGCAAAGATCTGGATTTGGGTGTCATCGTTATTGACCCAACGTTCAGCCTGTATTACGTGGCAGTTGCGCAATCGGAACTTGGCGACGATGTAACTGCATCGCAGATCATTCGTGACGCAATCGCACAGCAGCACAACATTGCGCGACCAACCATCAGTATCACGGCACTTTCCCAAGTGAATAGGGCCATTGACAAGGGTGACGGCGGCGGTGCGACTATTGCAATTAAGCGCTCTGAAGTTGATGGAGTAGCGGGCAATATCGTCGCGGCTTGGCCTGGGTTCGTTGAAACTGTCTTTGGTATTGCAATTGATATTGGTTCAACAACAGTTGCAGGTCACTTAATTGACCTCACAACAGGCGAAGTGATGAGCAGTAGTGGAGTGATGAACCCGCAGATCCGCTTCGGCGAAGACCTCATGAGTCGCGTGTCGTATGTGATGATGAACAAGGGTGGAGAAAAAGAACTCACCACTGTGATTCGAAATGCAGTGAATGAATTGGTGCATGACTTGGCCGATAAAGCCGATATCACTTCAGACAAAATTCTTGAAGTAGTGATGGTTGGAAACCCAATCATGCACCACATTTTGTTGGGTATTGACCCAACGCCACTGGGTGCAGCACCGTTTGTGTTGGCAACAAGCGAAGCAACATATGGCGCCGCAGAGGAACTAGACATTCACTTGCCGAACGCTTCGTTCTATGTTGGTCCTTGCATTGCAGGTCACGTTGGCGCTGATACCGCAGCTGCAATTCTTTCTGAAGGTCCGCATCGCGGATCAAGCATGCAGTTGCTGATTGACGTTGGAACAAATGCTGAAATCGTGCTTGGTGACACCTCGCGACAGTTTGCCGCTTCGTCGCCAACTGGCCCTGCGTTCGAAGGCGCACAGCTCAGTTGCGGTCAACGTGCAACAGCAGGCGCAATTGAGAAGGTTCGCATCGATCCAGTAACGCTTGAGCCACGTTTCCGTGCAATTGGCATTGAAATGTGGTCAGATGAGCCAGGTTTTTCTGAGGCGGTGCAAGACACTCCAGTAACTGGTGTGTGTGGTTCGGGAATCATTGAAGTGATCGCCGAGATGTACTTGGCGGGAATCATTTCGCAAGATGGTGTTATTCAGGGTTCGCTGGTTGAGAAGACGCCACGCGTTGTTTCTGATGAGCGCACATTCTCGTACTTGCTGTATGAAAACGGCGACACCAAATTGTTCATCACACAGAACGACATTCGCGCCATTCAATTGGCAAAGGCTGCACTTCGTGCTGGCATCGACCTGTTGGTTGAACACGCAGGTTCGCCAGAGGTGCATGACATTCGACTTGCTGGTGCATTCGGTGCACATATCGACCCAACGTATGCAATGGTGCTGGGGTTGGTGCCAGATTGCCCGTTGCCAGGGGTGCGTTCAGTTGGAAACTCTGCCGGAACTGGTGCTGCAAAGGCGTTGTTGTCTCGAGCGCAACGTCGCGAAATGGAACACACTGTTACTCATGTGACCAAGATTGAAACGGCAACCGAGCCGCGTTTCCAAGACCTCTTTGTTGCAGCAATGGCATTTCCACACGCATATGCGCCAACGCCAAACCTGTCGACTTTGGTCACACTGCCGCCGCGAATTGAAAACTCGGGCGACGGTGGTGGCGGAGGTCAACGCAGGCGTCGCCGCGCGTAAATAGTTCTGCAAGAATAAGTAAGGAATTAGGGGAGATTATGACCGAAGAAGTTCATCACCGAAAGGGAGGCGGCCGCGCGGCTCGCCAATCTTCGCGCAAGACCTCAAACGCCCAACGCGAGGCGTACCTCACCCGATTGATTAAACCTTACGAGTTGGTCTCTGAAGAAGGTCTACAAATTCTCGAAGACAACGCTGACACGATCTTGGAAGAGATTGGTGTGGAGATTCGCGATTATCCGAGTGCGATTGAACGCTTTAAGAACGCAGGTGCACTGGTTGACGGAACTCGCGTGCGCTTTCCGCGTGGCATGTGTCGAAGCATTATTCAGGCAAGTGCGCCTCGCATGTACACGCAGCATGCGCGTAACCCAGAGAACAATGTGCAGATTGGCGGCGACGCAACAGTGTTTGCCCCTAACTACGGCTCACCGTTTGTTCACGACCTAGACAATGGTCGTCGTTACGCAACCATTGCCGACTTCCAGAATTTCGTGAAACTTGCGTACATGTCTCCATACATTCACCATTCAGGTGGAACGGTGTGTGAACCTGTCGATATTCCGGTGAGCAAGCGTCACCTCGACATGGTGTACGCGCACATCAAGTACAGCGACAAAGGCTTCATGGGTTCGGTAACAGCAGGCGAGCGTGCGCAAGACAGTGTGAACATGGCACGCATCGCATTTGGTGGCGACTTGCAAGATCGCACCGTCATGACCAGTTTGATTAACGCTTCATCACCTTTGGTGTGGGATGCCACCATGTTGGAATCGGCCGAAGTGTATGCACTGAACAATCAGGCATGCATCATTACGCCGTTCATTTTGGCTGGCGCAATGGCCCCGTCAACTTCTTCCGGTGTTATCTCGCAAACACTTGCCGAGTCTCTTGTTGGTATGGCGTTTTGTCAGCTCGTGCGTCCTGGCGCTCCGGTGATCTTCGGTTCGTTCGCCAGTTCCATGTCCATGCTCACTGGCGCTCCAACATTTGGAACACCAGAGCCAGCCATGGTGTTGTACACCGTTGCCGCACTTGCGCGTCGCCTTGGAGTTCCGTTCCGTTCGGGTGGTTCACTGTGCGCGTCGAAACTACCTGATGCGCAGGCAGCATACGAAAGTGCATCAACGCTCATTCCAACGATCATGGCGGGAACCAACTTTGTGTTGCACTCTGCTGGTTGGTTGGAAGGCGGTCTTGCGATTGGGTACGAGAAGTTTGTTCTTGACTGCGACCAGCTGGGAATGATGATGACATTTGGCAAGGGCCTTGACATCACTGAAAATGGCCAGGCCATGAGCGCAATGCGTGAGAACGAGCCAGGCAATCACTTCTTGGGCACTGCCCATACGTTGGCAAACTTTGAAACAGCGTTTTACCGCTCAGACACTGCCGACAACAACAGTTACGAGCAGTGGGTAGACGACGGCAGTTTGGACGCTTCACAGCGTGCGAACAGACTGTGGAAAGAACGTCTTGCCTCCTATGAACCGCCTGCATTGGACGACGCAATTGACGCCGAGTTGCAGGAATACATCGCCAAGCGCAAGGCTGTTTTGCCCGATACGTTCGGCTGAGTCTCAACCCCCATAACAAAAATCACAGTACGGAGCAATCATGAGCATCATTTCGACACTTCTCGGCAAAAGCAAGCGCGGAGGAAAAACCTCTCCAGCAGCGCAACGACTCGTACGCAACATGCGTTACGAACTTGTGCCGTTGAAGTCGCTTGACCAGGCAATCGCAGACCTTCCAAAAGGTGCCGCAGTGTCGGTAACCTGTTCGCCAGCAAAGGGCATTGCCACAACGCAGCAACTCTGCGAGCAGTTGCTCGAAAAGGGCCACAACGTGGTTCCACACTTCGCGGCACGTTTGGTTGAAGGCCCAGAGCACGCAGCAAAGTTGGCAGCGTGGGTGCGCGAAAAGGGAATTAAAGAAGTGTTCATCATTGGTGGCGATGCTGAAGTGCCACCTCATTACCAATATGCACTTCCATTCATGAAGGACTTCCTTGAAGCAAAGCCGGGAGTGGAAACCATTGGTTTCGGTGCGTACCCAGATGGACACGCAACGATCAGCAAGGGCGATCTGCACAATGCAGTAATCGAAAAAGAAGCGTTGCTCAAGAGCCACGGTGTGAAGGGTCTTGCTTCAACACAAATGTGCTTCGATGCTCCACTCATTTTGAGCTGGTTGAAGGACTTGCGTGCTGCTGGTTTCACGACGCCAATCAATCTTGGTATCCCAGGTGTAGTTGACCGCACTCGCTTGATGTCAGTTGGTGTGCGTACCGGCGTTGGTCAGTCGCTTCGTTACTTGAAGAAGAACAAGGCTTCGCTCACACTGATGTTCGCACCAGGTGGCTATGACCCAACCAAGTTGTTGAACGATATAGCGGTGAAGGCCGACGAACTCAACGTTGCTGGAATTCACTCATTCACTTTTAACAGCACTGCCGATACAGCACAGTGGGCGAATGCAATTTTGGAGCAGCAAGTATGAGCACAACCAAATCCGATGTAGTCATCATTGGTGGCGGTGTAATGGGCGCTTCTATTGCGCTTGAACTTTCACGACATGGACGCAAAGTTGTGGTTATTGACAAGGGTGGTGCTGCGGGTGCGGGGTCAACCAGCGCATCATCGGCCATCATTCGCTTTACGTACTCCAACTTCAACACCATTTTGATGGCGTGGGAGAACGCGCAGCATTGGTTCAAATGGAATGAATTTGTAGGCATTGAAGACCCAGATGGCATGGCTAAGTACGTGCAGACGGGTTACTTGGTGTTCCTCACCGAGGGCTACGACGGTCTTCGTCAACGCGAACTCTGGGACGAGTTCGGCATTCCCTACGAAGTGCTGTCACCAGAAGAAGTGAAGAAGCGTTGGCCAGCCTTCGAAACGGGCAAGTTCTACCCGCCAAAAGCTATTGAAGACCCAGCATTTGCTGACGATCCGTACGACCAGTTGTCGGCACTCTTTGACCCACTCAGTGGATTCATGGATGACCCGATGTTGGCAGCACATAACTTGGCTCATGCCGCAAAGCACCATGGCGCCGAGTTCTTGTTCCACAAAGAAGTAAGTGAAATCACTCGTGATGGCGATGTGGTGAGTGGTGTAGTGCTGAAGACAGGCGAGCGCTTCGAGGCTCCAATTGTCATCAACGCTGCCGGCCCACACGCTGCTGCAATCAATCGCATGGCTGGCGTGTATGACGAGATGAAGGTTCATCACCGTCCGTTGCGCCAGGAAGTGTTCTCTCCACCAGCGCCTAAGGGCTTCCGTTTGGAAGACAACGCTCCAGTTGTCGCCGACCTCGACCTCGGTCAGTATTTCCGTCCGCACATGGGTGACTTGCTCAACGTGGGTACAACAGAACCTGCATGTGATCCGTTGCACTTTTTGGACGACGCAGATAACTGGAACGATTCGGTGTCTGTTGAGTTCTTCGAGCGCGTGATGTTACGTTTGGCTCGTCGTTTGCCAGACTTTGGCATTCCGCACAAGTTGTTGGGTATCGGTGCGTTGTACGACGTGACCGACGACTGGATTCCGTTGTACGACAAGTCGAGCCTTCCAGGCTTCTTCATGGCTTGTGGCACAAGTGGTAACCAGTTCAAGAACGCACCTCTTGTTGGCAAGTTCATGCGCACGCTTATCGAAGCTCAAGAGCAGGGAATTGATCACGACGTGACTCCAGTGGAAGTCATGGGTGAATTCACGGGTATGCCAATTAACCTTTCCGCGTTTTCGCGACTTCGCACTCAGGCGGACACCGCCGGAAACGTGATGGGTTAGTCTCTTTCAATGCAGTCTTCACTGGAGCAATTACTGCTCGCAGGAAAAGTGTTATTGGCAGATGGTGCTACGGGAACGAATTACTTCGCCATGGGCCTCACCTCGGGCGAGCCGCCAGAGTTTTGGATCACCGATCATCCAGATCGTGTGGAGTCGTTGCATCAGCAGTTTGTTGATGCGGGTTCTGACATCATTCTCACGAACACGTTTGGTTGCAATCGCCATCGCTTGAAGTTGCACAACGCTCAAGATCGCACATTTGAGTTGGCAAAGGGTGCGGCTCAAATTGCGCGCAAGGTTGCAGATGCATCACCAAGGCCCGTTGTAGTTGCAGGGTCAGTTGGGCCAACAGGCGAACTGTTCGAACCACTTGGTGCACTTACCGAAGCGGAAGCAATTGATGCATTTGCAGAGCAAATAGAAGGCTTGAAGGCGGGCGGAGCCGATGTTGCGTGGATCGAAACCATGTCGGCACCCGAAGAAGCGCGAGCCGCTGCGCTTGCCGCTATTCGTGTGGGAATGCCCTATGTCTGCACTATGTCGTTTGATACGGCAGGCAGAACCATGATGGGCATTATGCCTCACGCACTGGAAGAAGTGTTTGCCGGTATTGATCCGCAGCCTCTTGCAATTGGCGCCAACTGTGGTGTTGGTGCATCCGACATTGTGGTCTCGGTTTCTGAGATGTCATCGTTTTCTACTCCGGTGGTATCGAAGGGAAATTGTGGAGTTCCGAAGTTCATTGGCACCACAATTACGTATTCAGGAACTCCAGAACTCATGGCCACATATGCCGAGCTGGCAATTGATGCTGGCGTGCGCATTGTTGGCGGATGCTGTGGCAACTCGCCAGAACATGTTGCATCAATGCGCAAGGCAATTGATGGGCACACACGTATAAGCGCGCCAAGCGTTGAACAGATCGTGAATCAACTTGGACCGCTTACTAATACGGTGCCAACTGAGTCGGATACCAGCACTCGCGACGCACGTCGTCGTCGTACAAAAATCGAAGAGTAACCATGTTGAGGCAACGGTTTGTCGCTCCTGGTTATGAACTGGTAGCCAAAGTGTTCGACAAGTATCACAGCGCAGATAAGCCAGGCGCTTCGTTTGCGGCTACGCACAAAGGCAAACAAGTCGTCGACTTGTGGGGCGGTGTTCGAAGTGATGGAGCGCCATGGAGTGACGAAACGGTATGCGTCATCGCATCTGGAACCAAAGGAATTTGTGCGACCGCAATCATGATGTTGGTTGAACGTGGGTTGCTCGACCTGGAAGCACCGATTGAAAGTGTGTGGCCAGAATTCGCAGCGGGAGGCAAAGGGCACGTAACTGTTGGCGACTCACTCGCTCATGTAGCTGGAGTTCCCGGCTTAGAGCGGTCCATTAGTGTTGAAGAAATCTCTGACCCAATCCTGATGGCGCAATATGTTGCAGCGCAGCATCCAATTACACCAATTGGTATTCCGTCGTATCACGCCATGACGTACGGATGGATTGCGAGTGAGTTATTGCGTCGTGTGGATGGCCGAAGCATTGGAACGTTCGTGCGTGAAGAAATTGCAACTCCATTGCAACTTGATTTGCATATTGGTGCGCCAGATTCGGTAGTGCCAAGAATCGGCGAGACTACGCGTGCTGCCAATTACAACTACTCGGCGATGGCGGGCGACGATGTTGACCCCCGTTTGCAATACGTGTACGGAATGATTCC
>JBEAOI010000019.1:0-5209 GCA_041165005.1 Actinomycetota bacterium | reverse complement strand
ATTTCGTGCAGCATGGCTGATGCGATCGGGAGATGTTCTTGCCAGCGCCGATGTTGCCGACACTCCGCAGTCGCGTCGTAAAGGCCTTATTGGTCGCACCTCTGTAGAAAACGCAATGGTCATTACCCAGTGCAAATGGATTCATACCGTTGGCGTAAAAGTGCCATTAGATATTGCGTACTTAGATGCAGTCGGAACCGTGATTAAGACCGAACGAATTAAGCCGCTGCGAATTAGTGCGCCAGTACGTCGCTGCAAAACCGTTGTGGAAGCCACTGCTGGTTCGTTTGAGCGCTGGAACCTTAAGGTTGGCGATGTGATTGAAGTGAGAAACACATGAACTTGGGAACTCTCACGTTGGTGGCAACACCAATTGGCAACTTAAGCGACATTTCGCCTCGCGCAGTTGAAGCACTGCAGGCAGCCGACGTGGTGTGTTGCGAAGACACACGCCGTACGGGAATGTTGCTACAACACCTCGGCATTTCGGGCAAGAAATACATCGTCATAAACGAGCACACCGAGTTTGATGCCTGCGATGAAGTGGTGGGCAAGTTGCTCAGCGGAACTGAAGTTGCATTGGTGAGCGATGCTGGAACTCCCGGCATAAGCGACCCTGGCGAACGACTCGTGAAGGCAGCAGTACTTGCCGGCATCACCGTGTCGTCGATTCCCGGTCCGTCGGCACTCACCATGGCGCTCGTGGTGAGCGGCCTATCTACTTCACGATTCGTGTTCGAAGGCTTCTTGCCACGCAGTGGTGGCGAACGTAGCGATCGCATTGCTCAACTTGTTGACGAGCAACGCACCGTGGTGTTGTACGAAGCACCTCACCGACTTGAGCGCACACTCGCCGACCTTGAAGTTGCGTGTGGCTCGTTACGCCGCGTGGTGCTCGCTCGCGAGTTAACAAAGATGCACGAGGAAATGTGGCGCGGAACGTTGCACGATGCGCATAAGCATTCAAAAGCCGAAGAACCACGTGGCGAATACGTGCTCATTCTTGAAGGTGCGAAACCACCTGCACCGCCAACCGACGATGAGTTGAATCAAGCACTGCGCGACGAACTGAATGGTGGCGCAAGCAAGAAAGATGCAGCTGCCCGCGTTGCAGCAAAATATGGTGCACCAAAGCGCAAGGTGTATGAACTTGCGTTAATGATCAAATAACGATCAGAGCGGAACTAAACCAATTTGACGCGACTGCGCGACAAGCACTCCGTTTTCGTCCCACATAATTCCGTCTTCTTCAAACAATCCACCTTGAATTTCCTTGGCAGTGAATTCACAACGTAATGGCCCCGGTGCTGGCACTGCACGAACATGCACGGTGAATTCCACTGTTGGCACCCAGCCAGGAACTGCAAGCAAGTTGAACACCGGTGGCGGGAATGCGTCGGCAGCAAGCAACACAGACAACGTGTCGTTCGGACGATTGTCGGCAAATGCGAACCACCCACGAATGCGTGGAAAGCCAGTGGGCTTGCCAATTGCAAAACCTCGATCCTCTGGGTGCAATCGCAAATCAAGTTTGCTCATCAGCGCAAGTGGAATGTTCTCACCTTCTGGCGTGCGACGCTTGCACTCTTCGAATGAAGGAACATCACTGAGTGGAGTTTCATGATGTTGAATTCCACTATCAATTGAAGGAGCCTCACTGAATGCGCCAATAGCTCGCACTGCTTCACGTCCTCCGAACACCATTGACGCACTGACCGTTGTAAACCTGCGACCTTGCTTAATGACCTGAGTATGAATTTCAAAATTTCCGGGCGGCAATGGCGCAAGGTAGTGAAGCGTGATTGAAATTGGATCTGGCCTGTTTGCAGCACTGCGCATTGCATTTGCAAGCAACGCCATCACATATCCACCATTTGCGTTTCCGCGAATGTCCCAACCGTCATGCACTGCACCCAAGTACACGCCGTTGCCGTTATCAGTTACCGCTGTTGCTAAATCAAAGGCAAAAGTCACCCAGTCAGACTATTAGTGTGGATACGTGACAAAGTTCAGCGCGACGACCCCCATTTATTACGTCAACGCCAAGCCGCACTTGGGTCACGCGTACACCACCATCGTGGCCGACGCGGTTTCGCGCTGGCACCGCCTACTTGGCGAAGAGGTTCACCTGCTTACCGGCACCGACGAGCATGGCCTGAAAATTCAACAGGCAGCCGATGCTGCTGGGGTGTCGCCAAAGGAATTTGCCGACTCCATTGCCCCACTGTTTGCCCTGGCTTGGGAGCGACTCAACATCACACACGACGATTTCATTCGCACTACCGAGCCTCGCCACGCTGCTGGCGTGAAGAAGTTGCTGCAGGCTTGTTACGACGCAGGCGATATTGAGGTCGATGTGTATCGCGGTCAGTACTGCGTACCTTGCGAAGCATATTTTGTAGAAGATGAGTTGATTGATGGCAAGTGCCCCATTCATATGCAGCCAACAACGTTCGTAGAGGAAGAGAATTACTTCTTCCGTCTGTCACGTTTCGAAGATCGATTGCTGAAGTGGTACGAAGATCATCCGAACGCCATCACTCCTGGCTTCCGCATGAATGAAGTCATCGGTTTTATTAAGGGCGGACTCAACGATTTCTCAGTAAGTCGCAAGACGCTCACCTGGGGAATTCCGCTTCCATGGGATCCATCGCATGTTGCATACGTATGGTTCGACGCTCTTGCTAACTACATCACTGCAATCGGATACGGAACTGACGATAAGGCATTCGCAGAAAACTGGCCAGTGGATTATCACTTCATTGGCAAAGACATCATTCGTTTTCACTGCGTGTATTGGCCAGCAATGCTCATGAGCGCAGGCATTGAACCACCAAAAGGTTGGGCTGTTGGCGGATGGTTGCTTGTAGACGGCGCAAAAATGGCGAAAACTGCTGGCAACGTGGTGAACCCGCTTGACCTCATTGATGTGGTCGGCGTGGATGGCTTCCGTTATTACGTGTTGGCCGAAACCACCTACGGCAACGATGGCGACTTTAGCGATGAAGGTTTGATTAAGCGGTTTAACAGCGACCTTGCAAATAACCTTGGCAACTTGGCTGCACGTGTCGCCACTGTTGTCGAAAAGAAGTGTGGCGGTATCGGTCCTGCATCGTCGGCAAACAGTCCTCTTGCAGAGATTGCCGCAACTGCAGTTGCAGAAACGTCACAAGCATGGGCTTCGGTGCAACCAAGCAAAGCGCTTGAAGCCACATGGAAACTGATTAGCGCAACGAACTCATACCTTGAAGACAACGAACCATGGAAGATGGAACCGGGCGACGCGGTGAACACCGTGATGGGCGATGCGCTTGAAGCGCTGCGCATTGTCACAATTCTTGCGAACCCAGCACTACCAACGACCACGCAAGAGATTTGGAATCGCATTGGTCTCACCGGCAACATCACCGACTTGCGTATTCACACAGACACCAAGTGGGGCCAATACACAGGTGGAACAACTGTGGTGAAGGGTCAACCGCTCTTCCCTCGTCTTACCGTATGAGTCCAACACTTGAGTGGATTGACACTCATTGCCATGTGTACGAAGACAACATTCCTGGCGGACAAGTAAACGCTATTGCAGCCGCTCGCGAAGCTGGTGTGAGCAAAATGATTGTGATCGGCACTGATGCCGAAACCACGCAACAAGCAATTGCCATTGCCGCTCAGCACGAAAACGTTTGGGCAACCGTTGGCCTGCACCCTCACGATGCAAAAAATGGAGTCGACACTGTCACCTCGTTTCTTGGATCGAAAAAGGTAGTGGGAATCGGCGAATGCGGCCTCGACTATTACTACGACCACTCCGACCGAACAGTGCAACGCGAAGTGTTTGCAGCACAAATTCAGTTAGCGAACGAGCTAGACCTGCCGCTTGTTATTCACACACGCAACGCGTGGCAGGACACATTTGATGTACTCGATGCTGAAGGCGTTCCTGCACGAACCATTTTCCATTGCTTTACTGGCGACGAAGCAGAGGCGCGGTCATGCGTAGAACGTGGTGCATTTTTATCGTTCAGTGGAATCGTCACATTTAAATCTGCAGAAGACGTTCGACGTGCAGCACAGTGGTGCCCCATCAATCACGTGTTGCTTGAAACTGATGCGCCGTTCCTTGCGCCTATTCCTCATCGCGGAAAACCGAACCAACCAGCACTTGTGCCAATTGTTGGCACGTTCATTGCCGACCTTCGCGGTGAACCCGTTGCGCAGTTTGCACAACACACCACGCAAAATGCAAACCTTGCGTTTCCCGGCATTGCTCCGTAGCGTTTAGACAGTGGTTCTTTCGGTTTACGAGCGTCGGCGAATTGGAGCACTCTCTGTTCTGACGTTGTTCGCACTCACCTTGTTTTCTGTTGCTGCAGGTGGTGGTTCGTCCACAACCACAACTACCACCACCACTGTTCCTCCCGTAATTGAAGAAGAAGTTCCAGAGTCAGTCATTCTTGGCGGACCACCGCCAATTGCCCCATCTGGCTCTGCTGCAGTTGCTTACCCAGCAACAAGCCCTAACTCACTTACGGGACGAGCAACGTTTACTGCACTTGGATACTCATCGAACCCGGTGTGCTTTTCTGCAATGACACCGGTTGGCGTGCAACTCACGGTTACCAACATCAACAATGGGCGCTCCATTAAGTGCACAAGCGCTTTCGGAGTAAGTGTTCCTGCTGGCATCACAGTGCAATTGAATTCCACTCAGTTCACGCAGTTAGCCGACCTCATCGATGCGCCAATTCCCGTAAAGATCACCTGGTGACGCACTCTCACAACGACATTTCTCACCTGCTGAACAAGCACGGTCTTGCACCGCGCCGCGCATTTGGTCAGAACTTTCTTGTCGACCCGAACACGGTGCGCAAAATTGCACGCCTGGCAAACGTAGGACCGAACGACTTCGTTCTCGAAATTGGTGCTGGTCTTGGCTCGCTCACACTTGCACTTGCCGAGACTGGCGCAACAATCGTCGCTGTTGAAATTGATAACGGAGTTGTTGAGGTATTGCGCGAAGTAGTGAAAGACCTGCCAAACGTTGAGGTTCTGCACGTAGATGCAATGCATTTGGACTGGCGACCACTCGTTGCACGTTCACCCAAGTGGCATGTCATTGCCAACCTGCCTTACAACGTGGCCACCCCGCTTGTTGCCGATTTACTCGATTACGCACCAGCTGTTGATCACTTATTGGTCATGGTGCAAA
>JBEAOI010000018.1:0-3535 GCA_041165005.1 Actinomycetota bacterium | reverse complement strand
ACGTACCGGTGGCAAGTGCAATTCCTTCGTTTCGCGAAGCCCCAATCACCCCATTGTTTCGGAAGTTGATGCATTGAATTCGCGGGTCATTGAATGCTGCCACTACTTCAAGCGTGTTATCTGTAGAAAAATTGTTTACAACAATTGCATTCCAGTTTTGATACGTCTGCTCAACCACGGTTGCTAACGCACGTTGCAACATGGGGGCATGGTTGTAAGTCGGAATGACAATAGAAACGAGTGGAGAAGTATTCATGATTGATGATGCAATTCAATCATGTCAAGAAAGTCATCTATTTCACCGAGCATGTCTTCGGTTAGTGAGAATCCCGTGTTCTTCAACTTGTGTATGTCAAAGTACAAATGTTGAACATCGGCAGTGGTTGGCTCGGGCCGATGTAGTGGAATGTCCATCCCGTACTTCTTCTGTGCTCGTTCTTGAATAACCGTAGCCATAGACAGAAGAGTCTGCGATTGTGATCCGCCTAAATTAAACAGCCCATCACCAGCTTGAGTATTTGGAAGTGTAATGAGGTGTTGAACGGCTCGAGCAATGTCGGTCTTGGTGATGAAATTGCGCTCCTGGAGACCGTCGGTGCGCATCTCCATTCGTCTTTCTAACACCGCTTGTCTACACAGATCACTAGATAAGGTTCGCCAGTCCCCAGACTCGTAGGCAATCGGTCGGCCATATCCATTGGACAGTCGAACACAAAACCCCAGTACGTCGCCGTTTTCGTGAGCATTCCTGACGGCAAACTCGGCTTCTAAGTGCGTTGTGGCGTACGGGTGTGCGGGATTCGTAGGCGATGTTTCAGTGAAATTGCCGGTCAGCGGAGCTCCATAAACATGTGCTGTCGAAAAATAGATGAAACGTTCAATGCCGTTACGAACGGCAATATTCAACAGCGATGCTGTGCCTTGGGTGGTGACGCTGCGAGCGAGTTCCGGGTTATGGGCCGAGTCAACATCGTTTGTGGCTGCAAGTTGAACGATGCAGTTCACGGATTTTGGAATGTTTGAAAAAGTTGATGGGTCGGTGACATCGAGCTGAATGGTTTGAGCCTCTTTTGCCCAAAGTGGCGCTCCTTGTTTCTTGCGTGATGCAAGAACAATCTGGTGATCTTGAAATTGTGAAAGATGAGCGGCAATTCGCCCACCAAGATTTCCGAATCCTCCCACTAGGAGGACAGTTGCGCTCATTTGTGCTTCAGCGCCCAGTCATAAGGAATGCGGGTATCGGCAGGGTCACATCGCTCAATTTCGTCTGGGTCGTGGGGAATAGATGCACAGTTCGCAACAAGTGAAGCCTCAGGACCAACGCCTTTGAATCCGTTCCACACCATTGGTGGAACGGTGACGAGGACATAGTTATCTGGGCCCATAAAGATTTCTTGAATTTCACCGCGAGTCGGGCTATCTGGACGTTCGTCAAACAACACAAACTTGATGCGACCAACCGGTACCGCGTAGTTCAGAGTCATTTTTTTGTGGATGTGCCATGCCTTAACGGCATCTGGGAAAACAGTGGAGAAATAAATTTCTCCGAACTGAGTGAAATGCTCATCTGTAGACCTGAGCATGTGCATGACTTTGCCGCGCTCATCCAATATCTGACGTAACGGTGTGATAATTACTCCATCAATCACGGTTGCTCTTTTCGTACTCGTCCAACTGTTTCTGGGTTATTGATAAGGCGTTGGATCCTTGATGAACAGATTGATACCAAGAAACCGTTTTGTTCATAGTGGTGAGGAAGTCCCATCGCGGCGACCAACCAAGTTTGGTGCGCGCCTTAGAACAATCGAGCTGTAACAGGGTTGCTTCATGTGGATGATTCTGATTTGCGTCAAGTTTGACTGAACCTTCGCCCCACACTTTGATGACTTCACGAGTGACATCGTCAACAGATCGAACTTCGTCTTCGCGGGGACCAAAGTTCCATGAACCCGAGACTGATGTATTGCCCTTCAGCATCGCGCTGCCAAGCATGATGTATCCCGACAGTGGCTCGAGTACGTGTTGCCAAGGGCGTGTCGCGTGTGGGTTGCGAATAACGATTGCGGTGTTTTGTTGTAGAGAGCGAATGCAGTCTGGAATGATGCGATCTTCTGCCCAATCACCGCCACCAATTACGTTTCCGGCACGGGCCGAAGCAGCAATGAGTCCTTCGCGGTGCACGAAAAATGATGCGTTATAGGCCGCAAATACAAGCTCGGCAGCACCTTTTGACGCGCTGTATGGGTCATTGCCGCCAAGAACATCATCTTCGGTGTATCCAGCAACTTGTTCAACGTTTCGATAGCACTTATCAGAGGTAATGAAAATGAGTGCTTGCACCGATTCGGTAAGTCGAACACATTCCAACACATTGGTTGCACCGCCGATGTTGGTATCAAATGTTTCTACTGGGTCGCGATAAGAAAGGCGAACAAGGGGCTGCGCTGCAAGATGGAATACAGCATGAGGCTGTACTTGTTGAAAGCGCTTTTTCAAATTGGCTAGGTCGCGTACATCACCGTCGCAATGATCAATCACTGAACCCAGTGCTAAATCGTTGAAGTGTGAGTTTGGCAGCGCAGGAAGTGCGTAACCAAATACCTCTGCGCCGTGGTTGTGCAACCACAAACTCAGCCAGGAGCCTTTAAATCCTGTGTCTCCTGTAATGAGGACTCGTTTTCCACGGAATGATTCGAGCGCGTTTACCAAACTTTCCATGGCGCCTTTTCCTGATCAATCATGGAGTTGAGTAGTTGCCAATCGCGGAACGTGTCCATGCATTGCCAAAACCCATCGTGCTGGTAAACGGCAAGATGTTTTTGGCGAACGACGGACTGCATTGGATCCTGTTCAAAAACAAGATCTTCACGATTATTCATATGATCAAACACTCCAGGTTCACATACAAAAAAGCCACCAGAGATCATTCCTGCGCTGGCTTGTGGCTTTTCATTAAAGCCAGTTGCAATTCCGTCAGAACCAATTTGTAATTCACCAAACCTGGCTGGAGGTCGCACGCCAGTAACCGTGACGGTGAGATTCTTGGAGCGATGGTAAGCAAGGAGTGAATCCAAATTGATGTCACTTAATCCATCACCATAGGTGAGCATGAACGGTTGATTGTTGAGGTAGTTGCGAACTTTGAAAATTCGCGCACCAGTCATCGCGTCTTGTCCAGTACTTGCAAGAGTCACAGACCAGTTTGTGAAATCGTCGGATGCTGCAAATTGAACATGTTCGGTGTTGGCATCGACAGTGGACAAAACACTATTTGCAGACATTGCAGAGAGAAAGAAATCTCGTATGACTTCACCTTTGTAGCCCATGCACAGCACGAATTCTGTGTGCCCAAAGGACGCGTAGTACTTCATGAGATGCCAGATGATTGGCATACCGCCGACACGGATCATTGGTTTTGGAATGTCGTCTGCGACGTCCCGAATTCGAGTGCCAAGGCCTCCACACAAAATGAAGGTTTTCACGGAGTCCTCAGTGCACAACGCCGATCAACGAGTCGCGTTGTAGTCCATAAACC
>JBEAOI010000017.1:0-5733 GCA_041165005.1 Actinomycetota bacterium | reverse complement strand
CAAGCTGCAGCACCAGTGGTGAAGTGCTTGTACATCGCACTTGCCGGCAAGTATCGGTTTGACCCATTGAATGTTGCAGATCCGCTAAACACCGCCAGCAACGCTGCGGCACAGCCAATGTATTTGCGCAATCCATCCTGCTTGGTTGGCGGTCGCTCAGAGAGTCGCGATTGATGGATCTAGCAATTCTGAAACGAGTGATTCCTCGTAAACTCTCTGCGAATCCGCTTGGGTTGCGTGGAAGTTATGCAGATCCCATTCGCAATATTGACTGGATTTTGCTGAGTGCGGTAATCGCCCAAGTGATCATCGGTCTTTTTACGGTATTCAGTGCCACGCGTCAACGGTTGATTGACCAAAACCTTGACGTCTTTGTCTATGTGCAACGCCAAGTTTTTTTCGTCATTATTGCTGCAGCAGTAATGACAATAGTGATGTCGGTTGGTCATGATTGGCTGCGAGCGCAAAGCGGTTTTCTCTATGGCGCCGTCTTATTGCTGCTCATTATGGTGCTCGGAGCGGGAGCAGTAACAGGTGGAGCGCGGTTGGCTTTCGACTTCGGGCCGTTTTCTGTTCAGCCTGCAGAGCTGGCTAAACCTGTTTTATTGATTTTGGTTTCCAGTTATCTCAGTGAATCCGTGCCGGAAAAGATTGATTGGCACCATTTTGTGATGACGCTATACATCGTGCTTATTCCATGTGGATTGATTTTGATGCAACCAGACCTTGGCTCTGCATCGGTGATCTTGGCTGGTGTCGCTGGTGTTCTATATGTTGGAAATGCGCGTCGTCGATATTTGGCGTTGATTGGTGGAATGTTCGTTGCTACTGCTTTGGGTTTGATGGCAGCAGTTCCAAGTTTGCGCTACCAGGGAAACAGATTTGTCGCGTGGTTTTTGCAGAACTCCAATAACAAAGATCTTGAAAATATTGTGTTGCAAGTGCGCTATGCAAAACGTGCAGTGTCAACGGGTGGATTCTTTGGCAAGGGTTATTTGGAAGGGCCACTGACAAACGGAAAATACGTGCCAGTGCAATTTACGGACTTTCCATTTTCTGCAATAGGTGAACAGTTCGGCATGGTGGGTGGAGCAGTGGTGCTCGGAATTTTTGGTGTCATTTTGTGGCGCATCTGGAGAACTGCTCAGATGGCCCGCGACCGATTCAGTTTCTTTTTGGCTAGCGGCGCATTCACCATGGTGGTATTTCAGATCTTTCAAAACATTGGCATGACCCTTGGAGTCACACCGGTGAGCGGCTTGCCCCTGCCTTTCATTTCGTACGGCGGCTCGCACCTCATCAGTTCGGCCATTCTCATCGGCTTGGTCCAAAGCATTCACATGCGAAGGCTGTAGGAAGGCCTACCCCCATGGGGTAGCCTGTGAGTCACGGAAGGGCGTTTTGCCCCTCCCAAGGTCGATCACGCGATAGCGATTCGAATCCGGCATGCGACTCACCGTTGCGGCAGGTTGAAGCGCTGGACCGCGACGATATTGCACAGTGTGGGCAATGTTGCCCCGTTGGTGCGATATCCAATACAGGAAACGAGCAAGCACAATGAGTGAAATGAGCGCAGGGGTTCCTACCCCCGAGCAGCCGCAGGGCAACGCACCACAGTCTGGTCAGCCACGTACTCCAGGAACTCCCGGAGGAGTGAAAAAGCGCCGTCGCGGTAAGCGCGGTGGACGCAATCGCAACAAGACACGTGTTGAAGGTGCAGCTGGCCAAAACGGCCAACAAGCTCAAAGCGGTGAGCCTGGTCAGGCGCCTCGGCCAAACCAGCCTCGGGCACCTCGTCCTTCTCGCGAAAATCCAGTTGCTCAAGACATTGAACTTCCGGATCCGCCGCGTGAAGGCATGATGGCAAGCTCGGAAGCAGCCGATGCAGCGCTTGTGCGCAAGCCTCAGATTGGCGACACCCGACCAGCGCCTGCAAGCGCAGTTACTGCCGCGAAGCCGGCCGCTGCACCAGCCGATGCAGAAGCAAAGCCAAAGAGTCGCAACCGCCGTGGCGGAAAGCGTGGTGGACGTAATCGTCGCAAGTCGTCAGATCGCAGTGACAATGCAGTTGCTGGAACAGATGCAGAACTGATTGAGCGTCGTCGCGGAAAAGAGCGAAACGGAAAAGCGGTTGGTCGCTACATGATGTGTGTGCAAGTGCGTGAAGAATTCACACAAGTTGCCATGCTCGAAGGTCGCAGTCTGATTGAGCACTACGTTTCGCGTCCAGCCGATGACGAAACCCAAATTCACGGCAACATTTATTTGGGACGCGTGCAAAACGTGTTGCCAGGTATGGAAGCTGCGTTCGTCGACATTGGTACGCAGAAAAATGCTGTGCTGTATCGCGGTGATGTGCAGTTCGATAAAGACGATGTGGTCGAGCAAGGCCCAGACCCACGCATTGAGCAAGTACTGAAGTCGCGCCAAATGATTTTGTGCCAAGTGACGAAAAATCCAATCGCTGCTAAGGGCGGTCGATTGACGCAAGAAGTTTCATTGCCAGGGCGTTTCGTTGTGCTCATTCCCGATTCGCGCACCTACGGAATTTCGAAGCGTTTGCCAGAAGGTGAGCGTCGCCGGTTGCGCGGAATTCTTGATCGCATTAAGCCAGAGCAGCACGGAATCATCGTGCGCACGGCAGCAGAAAATGCCACTGAACACGAACTCACCACAGACCTCACACGGTTGATTGAACAGTGGAATGAAATTCGTGCCAAGGCAGAGAAGGCAACTTCACCAACATTGCTGTATCGCGAACCGCCACTTGCAGTGCGAGTGATTCGCGAAGAGTTCAGCAGCGACTATCGCGGCATTGTTATTGATGACGCAGCATTGTTCGAAGAGGTGCGCGACTACATCGGCGCGTTCAACCCGGAGTTTGCCGATCGCATCGAACTGTATGACGCTGAAAAAGAAGGCTTGCCACTGTTTGAGCAACATCGCGTGCATGAACAGTTGCGTAAAGCACTTGACCGCAAAGTGTGGTTGCCTTCAGGTGGTTCGCTCATCATTGAGCACACCGAAGCGCTCACCGTGATTGACGTAAACACTGGCAAGAACGTTGGTAAGTCCAACCTTGAAGAAACGGTGTTTCATAACAACCTTGAAGCAGCAGATGAAATTGCTCGCCAGTTGCGCTTGCGTGACATAGGCGGAATCATCGTTATCGACTTCATCGACATGGAAATTCGAGAGAATCGCCGCAAGGTGCTCGAAGCCTTTAAAGATGCTCTGTCGCGCGACAAAACCCGCACGCAGGTATTTGAGATTTCCGAGCTTGGCTTGGTGGAAATGACCCGAAAGCGCATTGGTGAGGGGTTATTGACCAACTTCGCCGATCCGTGTGTGACCTGTGAGGGTCGCGGGGTCATGATCGACCTGTCAATGTTGGATTGAGCAATGTTTGATTGAGCAAGGTTGGAATAGTCAGAGTTGGGAAGCCCGATAGTTCAGGGGTAGAGTAGGAGACCGTTATGTACGCAGTAATCGCAACCGGAGGAAAGCAGGAGAAAGTCGCACAGGGCCAACAGGTCCATGTGGAACTTCTCAATGCAGCAGATGGCGCTGAGGTGAAATTCACCCCGGTGCTCCTCGTCGACGGCGCGACCGTGTTGTCAACACCTGGCGAATTGGCCAAGGCAACAGTCACTGCAAAAGTTGTTGGTAAGGCTGCTGGTCCAAAGATCGACGGCTTCACCTATAAGCGCCGCACTAACCAGCGCCGTCGCTTCGGACATCGTCAAAAGTATTCGGTGATTGAAATCACCAGCATCGCGAAAGGCTGAAACATGTCAAAGACCAAGGGTGGCGGTTCTACACGTAACGGTCGCGATTCAAACGCGCAACGACTCGGTGTCAAGGTATTTGACGGCACCAAGATCACTGCAGGAACCATTCTCATTCGTCAGCGCGGCACCAAAGTGCACCCTGGCAAAAACGTTGGCATTGGCAAAGACGACACCCTGTTCGCTCTTGCACACGGCAGCGTGAAGTTTGGCGAACGTCGTGGCCGCAAGGTTGTTGACGTTCTTCCAACTGCCTAACGCTTTTCGCGTTTTAGTGCGTATCGATTCCCTGCGGGAGTCTGCTCTGTTCCCAACCAAGTAGGGCAGCGCCTTGTCGGCATGCGAACCGATCGGTCATTCCGCCTACGTATGCAACTGCATCGCGTAGTGCTTGTTCGCTGTGCGCCGGTGAAATTTCGTGATGTGGCTGGGTTGCCATGAGATGCGGATGAGCAACGTAATGCTCAACAAGAGCGCGTAATAAATCGATAACTGACTTCGCTTGATTACGCGAAGCTTCGCGCATGTAAATGTTGTCGTAATTGAATTTACGAAATACTGCAAGCGCATCGGCTTCGTTTGACTTCATGCCAACGCGGCCATTGTGCAAGCTTGCACCAATCATGGAAGAGATGAACGCACGTAATTGACTGGAGCGAGTTTCTCCGCAGTATGTGCGAACGATGTCGGGCAACTGGCTAGGGGAAACAATTCCAGTTGCAACTGCATCTTCGAAGTCGTGACAAACATAAGCAATACGGTCTGCCCACGACACCACTTCGCCTTCTGGTGTTTGTGGAGCAGGTCGCGACCACGAGTGATTGCGAATGCCGTCGAGAGTTTCGGTACACAAGTTGAGAGGGACCAAAGTGACGTCGGCACCCCACACGGCATGGTCGAACCCTTCGGGAATGAATGGGCTGAGTGCATCTTCGCTGGCGTGACCGCCTGGTCCGTGACCGCAGTCGTGGCCTAGCGCGATGGCTTCGGTGAGTGCAACGTTGAGCCCGAGTGCTCGCGAAACAGCAGTTGCCACTTGAGCAACTTCGAGTGCATGCGTGAGGCGAGTGCGCTGGTGGTCTTGTGGGAACACGAACACTTGAGTTTTGCCAGCGAGTCGGCGAAATGCTGACGCATGAAGAATGCGATCACGATCGCGTTCGAAGCAGGTGCGGAACGGGTCTTCCTCTTCGGCGACAGCACGATTGCCAGCACCAAATGAGCGAGTTGCCAGCGGTGCGAGTAATGCGTGCTCGCGTGCTTCACGTTCTCGTCGGTCAATAATGTGTGTGCTGCCTGCACCAGCCCATGAATCGGCATGGGCAAAACGAATGCCGTCATTGTCGAAACCGTGCATGGTCTTGGCCCAAGCAATAGCTCTGCTGTGAGATTCGCTGGGGTCAATACCTTCTGCTGGGCCCTCGGCTGATGTATTCACGGTGTTCACGATATGGCACTCACGATATATACGGGGTGTTGCAGCAGTAGCCTAGAAAGCCCCTATGAGCGCATTTGTCGACGAAGCCCAACTCAACGTTCGCGGTGGCGACGGCGGCTTTGGTTGCGTCAGTTTCCGTCGTGAAGGGCCGGTTGCATTCGGTGGCCCAAACGGTGGCGACGGCGGAGATGGTGGGTCAGTGTGGCTAGTGGCCGATCACAACGTTGCTTCGCTGTTGGCGTTTCGCGATCACCCGCACCGTAGGGCTGGAGACGGCGTGAACGGCATGGGCAAGGACTTGCACGGCCGCCGTGGAGCCGACCTCATTGTGAATGTTCCAGAAGGAACCGTGGTGAAAGATTTGTATACCGGTGAAATTCTTGCCGACCTGCCAGTGCACGGTTCGAAGTGGTGTGCATCACGGGGTGGACAAGGTGGTCGCGGTAACGCACGTTTCTTGTCAAACCGTCGTCGCGCACCAAAGTTTGCCGAGCAAGGTGAGCATGG
>JBEAOI010000016.1:0-8844 GCA_041165005.1 Actinomycetota bacterium | reverse complement strand
CTATACGACTGGGCAACGCGGCAAAGTTTTGCAGCACCATTCGTTCACAACCCGGCTTACCGGTCGCCAGTAGTTGGCACAATTGATTTAGACGGAGTTGATGCGAGTGCAGTTAACTCAATACTGCGCGAAAACGGCATAGTTGACACCGATTCCTATCGCAAACTTGGTCGCAATCAGATTCGTGTATCAATGTTTCCCTCAGTTGAGCCAGCAGACATTCAACAACTCACTAAATGCATTGACTACATCGTGGAGCATCTGTCATGACCAGCAAGCGAATCGTGATTGCCGAAACCATTGCAGAATCGGGTCTTGATCGACTACGTGCTGCTGGCTTCGAAGTGGATGTTCAATTAGACAAAACGCCTGAAGAATTGCGTGAAATCCTGCGTGGTGCACAAGGCCTCATCGTGCGTTCAGCAACCATGGTTGATGCTGCAATGTTGAAGGCTGGAAGCGACTTAGTGGTAGTGGCTCGTGCCGGCGTCGGCCTCGACAATATTGACGTTGAGGCTGCAACCATTCAAGGAGTAATGGTGGTGAACGCACCGCAGTCAAACGTGTTATCTGCGGCTGAACACACCATGGCTCTGATCATGGCTATTGCTCGCAATGTTCCTCAGGCACATCGATCCTTAATGGAAGGTCGCTGGGAACGTAGCAAATGGGAAGGTATTGAACTCGCAGGAAAAACGCTCGGCATTCTGGGGCTTGGTCGAATTGGCACGCTTGTTGCGCAACGCGCTCGAGCATTCGACATGCGACTGATTGCATTTGATCCCTTCGTCTCCGCGGAACGCGGACGCGAATTGGGTGTTGACATGACCACGCTTGAACGTGTGGTGGAACAGGCAGACATTCTGACTATTCACCTTCCGAAGACAAAAGAGACCAACGGAATAATCGATGCAGAAATGTTGAAGCGCGCAAAGCCATCGCTTCGCATCGTCAACGTTGCGCGCGGTGGAATCGTGAACGAAGACCACCTTGCAGATGCACTGCGTAATGGCACCATCGCGGGTGCGGCGCTTGATGTCTTTGTTAAAGAGCCAACAACTGACTCTCCTCTATTCGCGCTGAGCAACGTTGTTGCAACTCCCCACCTAGGTGCAAGCACTCGCGAGGCACAAGACCGAGCTGGTGAAGTTGTTGCAGACATGGTGCAGCTTGCGCTGAAAGGTGAGTTCGTTCCGTTTGCCGTCAACCTTGAAGCCGGTGATGCCAACGAAACGCTGAAACCATTCATTCCTCTCGCCGACCGACTGGGACGAGTCTTTGCTTCACTCATTGAAACCGCTCCTACTTCCATTGCGATTTCCACAATTGGAGAAATCGGTGCATACGATCCGGGCCTCATCACCATCAGCGCGTTGAAAGGCATGTTGTCACGTTGGACAAATGAGCCAGTCAGCCTGGTGAACGCGCCGACCATTGCGCGAAATATGGGAATAGCTATTGAGAGTGTTGCTTCAACCAACACCACCCATCGCGACTACGTAAACCTCATCACATTGCGCTCTGGTGATCGCAACCTTTCGGCAACCCTTACTGGTCGACGTCGCCAAGGGCGCATCGTGATGATTGATGATCACCTCACCGACATTCCTCCTTCGGAGCACATGCTGGTGGTGAAAAACGATGACAGACCAGGCGCGATTGGCCGTGTTGCCACCGCGCTCGGAGATGCGGGAATCAACATTGCCAACATGGATGTGG
This sequence comes from Actinomycetota bacterium, assembly GCA_041165005.1. Classification (GTDB taxonomy): domain Bacteria; phylum Actinomycetota; class Acidimicrobiia; order Acidimicrobiales; family Ilumatobacteraceae; genus UBA3006. The sequence continues at coordinate 7,125 of JBEAOI010000016.1, read as the reverse complement.
GAACCACTGAAACCGAAGGCAGCGCACTGATGTGTATCGCAACGACAACGGCGGTGTCGCTTGACGTAATGAACAAACTCCGCACGCTTGAAGGTATTTCAAGCGTTGTGTCAGTTGGTGCTTAGCAACACCGTTTACTTATTGCGCATAGCTCTTTTCACACGCGGGGCTGGCATGCGAACTAAGTCGTCATCAACAACATCGTGTCGCGGGCCCCAACTGCCAATGAGCGCTTGAGCCATTGCCGCCGCTGGCAATGCAAGAACCGCACCAACTGGCCCAAGAATTGCGCCGCCAACAATTGCCGAACCGAAAGCAACTGCTGCATGCACGTGCAATGTTCGCGCGGTTATTCGTGGCGAAATGAGGTAGTTCTCCAATTGCTGATACACCAACACAAATCCCACAACGAGCAAGGCTTTAATTGGTGAGTCGAAGAATGTGAGAAGCAGTGGCAACACACCTGCGAGATACGTTCCAACAACTGGCAAGAACTGCGAAACGATTCCAACCCACAGCGCCATAGCGATTGGTGCGGGCGTGCCAATCGCTTGGAATGCAATCCAGTGGAAAAATGCAGAAACCAACGCCAGTAGTGCACGCGAGTACAGATACCCACCAGTTTTTGCAATTGCAAGATCCCACGTTCGTAATACTGCCCGTTGCTTGTCTTCGGGCAATCGGCTGCAAATCACTCGTCTTAATCGAGGGCCATCGGCGACAAAGTAAAACGTAAATAACACAATCGTGAGCAATTGCAACGCTGCACCAAGCGCGTTTACGGACAGCGAAATAACTTTGCCCTGTTGATTCTTAATGAACTTCTGCACCGGGCCTTTTGGGTCGGCAATTGATGCATTCACTTCTGCTGGATCAATGTTGGCGCTAAAGGTGTCATTCACAAAATCGACAGTGTCGTTGACATACATTTCCGAATTCTTCAAGACATCAGCAACCTGGCTGCCCACAAGGGTTCCTACTGCACCAAGAAACACGCCAATAAATGTGATTACACCAAAGATGATGAGCAAAGTTCCTGAACCACGTCGCCATCCACGTTTGGCCAATCGATTGACGCCTGGCTCAATGGCGAACGCCAAAAATATTGAAATCAGTACAAGCAGCAAAAAATTGGATAGCTGATGAAACAGCTCCCGCGTAACGAGGGCAGCAAGAAATGCAAGCCAAAACAAGACAATCGCTCGTGGGACCCACTTTGGCATTTGGTTCGTTGTCACATAATCACAGTAGTTGTCGGCGTGACTGCATAAATTGACCCTCACCATGGCACCATTAACCAATGGACATTGCTAAGTCGCTCAACCTTGAATCACGCCTGAATGATCTGCGTGATTCTCTTGGTGAGGCGCTTCGTGATCGTGTCGTTGGACCAAATGCCGACACCCGAGTTCAGCAGATTATGGACGTTGATGGTCCTCGCTGGTTTGCAGATGACCGCCCAATTCGCATCGTTCACGCCGATGCTTCAATGTTTATAGGCGGATTGCGTGCGCTGTTGCTGCAAACCCTGCATCCTCTCGCAATGGCGGGTGTCGCTCAACATTCTGATTACAAAACTGACCCGTGGGGAAGATTGCAACGCACAGCTGACTTTCTTGCCGCAACAACTTTTGGCCCCGCAGATGAAGCACAGCGAATCATTGATCGCATTTTGCATGTGCATAGTTTTGTAGTGGGAACTGCAAGTGATGGTCGCCCCTATTCGGCCAATGATCCGCATCTGCTTCGTTGGGTGCACGTCGTTGAAGTGGATAGTTTCCTAACTGCACACACTCGTTTTGGTGAACAGGCTTTGACGCAAAGTCAACGTGATGGTTACGTCGAAGACATGTCAGTAATTGCAGCAAAACTTGGAGTAACCGCACCTCCGAAAACAGAACGCGCACTGCGCGATCAGATGAAGTCGTTTAAGAACGAACTGCACAGCACTGCCGAAAGCCGCGACGCCATTAAGTACCTCATGTTTAATCCACCGCTTCCATACCCTGCGCGTGCTGCGTACTACTCGCTCGTTGCTGCAACTGTTGCGACACTGCCTGTTTGGTCGCGAGATTTGTTGCGCATTCCGTATCTACCGGTGAGCGAACGTTTTGCGCTTCGTCCACTCGGTGGGTTGTTCACCCGTGGGCTTCGCTGGATTACTGCGCCAACGTCGCCGTATCAGCGCAACGACGCAACAGATTTAGCCTGAGCAACAAACTCGTTGTACAAGTTCTGTTGAACTGAATCCGTGTGTGCAGTGTCTTCCGGGTGCCACTGCACTCCAACTAACCAATGATCAGTGTGTTCTATGCCTTCAAGCAACCCGTCTTCAGCCCACGCAACAGCAACACAACTTGGCGCAACTTTGTCAACAATTTGGTGATGGAACGATGCACCACGTAACGAAGTTGTACCTAGCGCTTTTGCCAACCTGCTGTCTTCGGCAATCCTCACTTGGTGCACTGCAAATGGTGCGCCTTCTGGAAAGTTATCGGGCTTGTGCAACACCTGCGAATCGGCGTTTGGCAACGTTGCAATTTCCTGCACCAAAGTTCCACCTAACGCAACGTTGGTGATCTGCAACCCTCGACAAATTGCCAACACCGGTTTACCCATGCGAATGGCTGCCTTCACCATGGTGGACTCAAAGATGTCTTGCTCAGTCAAAATGCCATACACATACACACTTGGTTCTTGGCCATACAACTTTGGGTCAACGTCACCGCCACCCATAAGCACAAGGCCATCAAAACGCGACATCAATTCATCGGCATCTTCATCAGTCAACTCTTGTGGCACCACAACAGCCGGCTCACCACCGGCGCGCAAGACTGCATTCGTGTATACATCTCCTGCGAAATGAACGGCACTGCGCGACACGCGGCTGGCAGGGCCAACACGACCGGCAATGGCGATGATTGGTTTCACGCGTTACAGGCTACCTACGACCGATTTGCACTTGTTCAAGTCCAAGCCAAGTTGCCATTGCATCAAGTTCGGCATTCAGTGCCTCGTTCATTGACGAGCGTTTCACGCCTTTTTCAGCATGCACACTGTGCGCTTGCAACACGCCGTTGGCGCGGTCAGCTTTCAAGTCCACCCGGCCCACCATTTCGCCATTCATCATGAATGGCAGCACGTAGTAGCCATACTTTCGCTTTTCCTTTGGCGTGTAAATCTCGATTCGGTAATGAAAACTAAACAGTCGCTCGTTGCGTGGTCGACACCACACAAGCGAATCAAACGGCGACAACAACGCAGTGGCGTGTAGTTGCTTTGGAAGCTTGGCATCGCGGTGCACAAATGCTTTCTCTGACCAACCATCAACAGAAACAGTGAGCAACTCGCCTTCCTCAATTAATTCAGCAATCAAAGGCTTCACCGTTGCCAGTTTTTGTCGGTAATAGTCGGCCAAGTCACTTGCAGTTGCTACGCCTTGTGCAATTGCTGAACGCACCAACAATTGTTTGCGCGCATCGTGCTCGCTCGGTGTTGGTGCATCAATGATCCGCTGCGGCAATACTCGCTCAGGTGTGTCATATATGCGCGCGAAGTCAGAGCCACGTCCACGCGACATCAGCTCACCTGTTAAGAACAAGTACTCAAGAGCAACTTTGGCTTCGTCCCAATCCCACCACGTGCCCTTTTTTTCGGTGCGAGTACTTAGCTCGCGCGAAGTTGTTGGGCCGTTTTTCTCAACGTGTTTTAGCGTTCGCTTCACAAACGCTTTGTTCTCTTCGTAAAAACTGGTGAGACCCCAGTGCGTGACACGACCGGTTCTTGCTGCATCCATTTTCCAGCGGAACAACGGATGTACATCAACTGGTAGGTGCGCTGCTTCGTGTCCCCAGTATTCAAATAACTTTTGCGCTTCAGTTGCTTTGGGAATCGCATTGCGATCGTGATTGCCAAGTCGTGCAAACAGCGGTAGTTCCTGACTGCGCACCAGCACATTCACTGAATCAATTTGAATAACACCAAGTCGTGAAATGAGCGCGTCAACATGACGCTGTGTAGCTTTGGTTTTTGGACGAGCAGTATCAAAACCCTGTGCCGCTAGTGCAATATGTCGCGCATCAGCGATCGACAGCGTGTCGAGCCGCTTGGCCATGAATAACTAGTCGGCGACAGTGATGGTGACCGAACGAATGACTACGTCATCCTTCGGACGATCGCCAGGACCCGTTGGCACGTTCTGCATCATCTCCACAATGTCGAGGCCCTTTACGACCTGACCAAACAACGAATATGCAGGTGGCAATTGCACGCCGCTTGGTCCACTGATAATGAAGAATTGCGAACCGTTGGTGTTTGGTCCGGCATTCGCCATTGCAAGCGAACCAATTTGATACTTGCCTGGCTTTGGCAACTCGTCAACAAATCGGTAGCCAGGACCACCGCGGCCGTTGCCGTCTGGGTCTCCACCTTGGCAAACGAATCCGTTAATGATGCGGTGGAAGATAACGCCGTCGTAATAATGCTGTGCTGCCAAGAACACGAAGTTGTTTACCGTGATTGGCGCAGCAATTGGGTCGAGCGCAATAACCAATGTGCCCATGCTGGTTTCCATGGTGGCTGTGTAACGCTTCGACGGGTCAATGCCCATCTCTGGCGCTGCGTCAAATTTTTGCTTCTTAGGTGCTGATCCATCAAGTGGTGGGAAGTTCGACATAGGGCAAAACCCTAGCGGTGGATTTAGCCTCATCGCATATGCTGGTGCACATGAGTGATGCACTAGACCTCGACGCCATTGAAGCCAACTTGAATGATGTTGAAGTTGCGCTCGAACGCCTCGAGTCGGGCACCTATTTCACTGATGAAATTTCGGGTTCAGCACTGAGCGAAGAAGTGCTCAGCACCAACCCAACTGCACGTCACGCTTAGCGGTCGCGCATTTTTGCGAGCAAACGCAATATTTCGAGGTACAGCCACACGAGTGTGACCATGATGCCAAGCGCAGCGAACCACTCCATGTGTTTCGGTGCACCGGCTGCCTCGGCCTTGTCAATGAAGTCAAAGTCAAGAGCTAAGTTCATTGCTGCAAGACCAGCAACCAAAACGCTGAATCCAATGCTCATGGTGCTTGATCCACTTGGAATCAGGTTTGCACCAAAGAAACCAGCAATGAATGAGAACAGGTAAAACACTGCAAGTCCTAGCGTTGCGCCAATCACAATGCGACGGAACTTGTCGGTTACTCGCAACACGCCAGTGCGGTACAGCGTGAGCATCACCACGAATACGCCGATGGTTGCTCCAACAGCCTGCAACACAATGCCTGGGTATTGAATGTTGAACACCTTTGAAATTGCGCCAACAACTGCACCTTGAGCAAGCGCGTACACCGGTGCAAGGAAGCGAGCAGTGGTTGGCTTAAATGTGGCCACCAACACGCTGACGAAGCCAACTATGAAGGCGATCATTGCCCAACTTGGGAAAGAGACTGCTTCGCCTACGCCGATGGTTTCTACCGAGCTCCAACCAAAGGTTGCTGCTGCAACCAGGAGAACCATGAGAAACAGGGTTGCGCTCATTGCGCCATTGGCGGTCATTGGGTTGGCGGAGCGCCATGGTGAAACCGGGCCATCCGTAATTGGGGCGTTCCACGTGGTTGGGGTTTCGGCTGCCGAGCCGCCTTTTGGAGCCGCCCAACCTGCCTGATCAGGGGTTCGTTCTACTGCCTTGGAGAATGCTTTGTCATTTAACAGAGGGTTTGCCATGAGCAAATATTAGGGCACCCCTGTGAAAAATGTCCGTCAGGTGCTCCATAAAAACTGCTGTGTTTTTTGGGGTTTCGTGGTGTCGGTGCTTGACCCTGTCGGTATCGTTACCCCGTTCCCGCCTATAAGGAGTCACTGTGGCAAAAGACCGTATCGATCGTGACGAAGAAGACCTAGTCCGTCTCTATCTCACCGACATCGGCCAGTACGCCCTCCTCACGAAGGACGACGAAGTTCGTTTGGCGAAGGCAATTGAAACCGGCAAGCAAGCAACTGCCGAGCTTGAAGCCAACGACAAGACCATTACTCCAAACCGCCGCCGCGAACTTCGCAAAGAACAACGCGATGGAACAAAAGCAGAGCGCCAGTTCGTACAAAGCAACTTGCGCCTCGTGGTGTCGATTGCCAAGAAGTATCAGGCGTCTGGCCTTCCATTGCTCGACCTCATTCAAGAAGGCAACCTTGGCCTGATGCACGCCGTTGAAAAGTTTGACTGGCGTAAGGGTTTCAAATTCTCCACTTACGCAACATGGTGGATCCGTCAGGCAATTACGCGCGGCATTGCAAACACCGGCCGCACCATTCGCCTTCCGGTCCACGCTGGCGACACTCTCGCTCGTTTGCAAAAAGCGCGCTCACGACTCGAACTGAAGTTTGGTCGTCCAGCAACACTTGCTGAACTGTCTGCTGAAGTTGAAATGCCAGAAGACAAAGTGACAGAAGCATTGCGCTTTGCTGCAGAGCCATTGTCGTTGTCCGAACCATTGCGCGAAGATGGCGACGCCGAACTTGGCGACGTTGTTGAAGACCGTGCAGCAGAGTCGCCGTTCGAAGTTGCTGCAACCGCGTTATTGCCAGAAGAAATTTCGCGACTGCTTGCTCCACTCGATCAGCGTGAACGTGAAATTCTTGCTCTTCGTTTCGGTCTTGACCGTGGCGAGCCGCGCACTCTTGAAGAAGTTGGCGAAGCTTTCAACCTCACCCGTGAGCGCATTCGTCAAATTGAAGCGCGTGCAATGAGCAAGTTGCGTCACCCTTCAAGTGACACCGGCGCACGCGACCTGCTTTCGGTTTAAGCAAGAACTGCATCGCCCGTGCTGTGCACGATTGGTGACCTCGTTGAAGATGTGGTGGTGTGGTTAAACACCGAATTGAATTTCGGTAGCGATACCGAATCGGTCATTCGTCGTACCCGCGGTGGAAGCGCTGCAAACGTCAGTATGTTTGCCGCACTCACAGGAACTCCCTCACGCTTCATTGGCCAAGTTGGACACGATCGCCTTGGTTCACATTTGTGTGAAGTGCTGCGTGACTCAGGTGTCGATGTGCAAGTCATATCCGATGGTCGCACGGGAAGCATCGTGGTGCTGGTGCAACCAAATGGTCAACGTTCATTTCTTAC
>JBEAOI010000015.1:0-3858 GCA_041165005.1 Actinomycetota bacterium | reverse complement strand
ACACGGTGAGGAACACTTCGCCTGGGCGACCGTCTTCGTATTCACCGATGGTTGCAAAGCCCTTGCAATCAGCAACGCGGAATTCGAAGGTGCGTCCGCGACGTGAGCGTGGCAACTTCTGACGTACTGGCTGGTTGACAATCTTTTCAACTACACGCTCAACAACTTGCGTTGCTGCTGCAGCTGCTTCAGCGGTTCCCTTTTCGCCGTCTTTCTTGGCGGTGGAAAGTGGCTGACCAACTTTGCAGTTGTCGCGGTAGATCGCAACAGCCTTGATGCCGAGTTCCCACGACATCATGTGCAGAGCTTCGATCTCTTCGATCGTTGCTTCTTCTGGCATGTTCACGGTCTTCGAGATTGCGCCCGACAAGAACGGCTGTGCTGCAGCCATCATGCGTACGTGACCTTCGTAGTGAATGGTGTTGTCACCCATTGAGCAGGCAAACACTGGCAAGTGTTCGGCCTTCAAGTCTGGTGAGCCAACAATGGTCTTGTTGGTGTCGATGTAGGCAATGATGCGGTCGATGACTGGACCTTCGTAGCCCAAGTTCTTCAACGCACGTGGCACTGTCTGGTTAACGATGGACATGTTGCCACCGCCCACGAGCTTCTTGAACTTCACGAGACCAAGGTCTGGCTCGATACCAGTGGTGTCGCAGTCCATCATGAGGCCGATGGTTCCGGTTGGTGCAAGCACAGTTGCCTGGCTGTTACGCACGCCGTACTCTTCGCCGTCGCGCACTGCGTTGTCCCATGCGAGTGTTGCTGCGTCGACCAAGTCGCGCTGCACAACATCGATGTTGTCAATTTCTGCGTTTGCATCGCGGTGCATGCGCAACACGTTGAGCATGTAGCGCTCGTTGGCTGCGAAGCCTGCGAATGGTCCCATGCGGCTGGCGATGCGTGCGCTGGTTGCGTATGCATGGCCCGTCATCATTGAGGTAAGTGCACCCGCCCATGCGCGTCCACCTGCAGAGTCGTACGGCATACCAAGTGCCATAAGCAACGCACCGATGTTTGCGTAACCAAGACCAAGCTGACGGAACAAGCGGCTGTTTTCGCCAATCTTTTCCGTTGGGTAGTCGGCGTTACCAACAAGAATTTCTTGTGCGGTGAACATGACTTCGATGGTGTGACGGTATGCGTCTACGTCGAAGATGTCGTCGTCGCCCAAGAACTTGAGCAAGTTGATGGATGAAAGGTTGCATGCCGAGTTGTCGATGTGCATGTATTCGGAGCATGGGTTCGAGCCGTTGATACGACCTGCTGCATGTGCGGTGTGCCACTTGTTAATGGTGGTGTCGAACTGCAAACCAGGGTCTGCGCATTCCCATGAAGCGGTAGCAATTTGGCGCCACAAGTCGCGTGCACGAACGCTGCGAACTGGTGAACCGTCTTTTACTGCACGGAATGTCCAGTCGCGGTCTTCCTTCACTGCATACATGAACTCATCGCTTACGCGAACGGAGTTGTTTGCGTTCTGGTACTGAACCGAGAATGAATCTTTTCCGTCGAGGTCCATGTCGAAGCCGGCGTCGCGCAATGCACGTGCCTTCTGCTCTTCACGGGTCTTGCACCAGATGAATTCTTCGACGTCTGGGTGGTCGACGTTGAGCACAACCATTTTTGCTGCGCGACGTGTTTTGCCGCCCGACTTAATAGTTCCTGCTGATGAGTCTGCACCACGCATGAAGCTGACAGGACCCGATGCAGTTCCGCCACCCTTCAAGTGTTCTGCACTTGAACGAATGTTGGACAAGTTGATTCCTGCACCCGAACCGCCCTTGAAGATGATTCCTTCTTCGCGGTACCAATTCAAGATGCCGTCCATGGTGTCTTCGGTTGCAAGGATGAAGCATGCGCTTGCCTGTTGTGGCACACCCGGCACACCAATGTTGAACCACACTGGCGAGTTGAATGCTGCACGCTGTGTAACCAAGATGAACTTCAGTTCGTCGCGGAATGCTTCTGCCTCGTTGGTATCGGCGAAGTAGCCGCCCTCGATACCCCAATCGGAGATGGTGTTCGCAACGCGGTCGATGACCTGGCGCAATGAGTGCTCGCGCTCTGGGGTTCCTGGTGTTCCACGGAAGTACTTCTGCGTCACGATGTTGGTTGCGTTGAGCGACCAACCAACTGGGAACTCGACGCCGAGCTGTTCGAATGCAACGGTGCCGTCCTTCCAGTTGTTAATGCGCGCATCGCGCTTTTCCCAGACCACTTGGTCGTATGGGTGCACACCTGGAGTGGTGAATTTGCGGCCGATGCCGATGGTGAGACGCTCTGGTGCGAGTGACATGTTGTTTGCCTTCCGTATTTTTGAATGTATAAAACCGCTTAAAACCTTGAATCCACTAGCTCTGGAGGGATTTCCAAGGGGGTCAGGCCATCCACTCGCCATGGTCTTTTTCAAGACCACAACATGTTGTGGTGAAACTGTCCCCTTTGCAGATCCGCCCACAACTGGTAGGGAATGATTACAGCACTGTAATTACCCCTTGTCAATCATCCTCGTGTTCTGCGACCACCTTTTTACCCTTATGGAATAAGGGGCCGAGACTTTTGCGCAAATTGACATAAAAAAGTCATATTTGACTTCCAAACGTCTCGATGCAGCAATGGTCGGAAGGATACGGGACTACCCCTGTGTGGAGGAAGTGGATAACCCTGTGAATTTATTTTTTTAACTGTGGAAACCCATGTGGATTGTGGGTTTTATCGGTGGACAACCCGCCAACAGCCTGTTGATAACTATCAGCCAACTGGCGTAATGGTGACCGGAATGCCGTTCATCACCGAATTTCCCGAAAGTGGATCCATTTCGTTCTCATCGGTGAGCACATTCGAGTTCACGCCAGCTCGTTTCGCAGCAACATTCATGCGTGTACCACTCATGTCATGCCCCCAACCGTGCGGAAGACTCACAACACGTTCGCGAATGTCGCTGGTTAATTCAACAACTGCATTGATTGCACCAACTCTGCTTGCGATGCGTGCAACGCTTCCCTCTTTCACGCCAACACGTTGGGCATCGTTTGGATGCATTTGCAATGTGCAACGTTCTTTACCTTTCACCAACACTTCAATGTTGTGCATCCACGAATTATTTGAACGTAAGTGACGACGACCAACGAGCACTAATTGTTCATCGTTGAATTCGTTCATTGATTTTGCAAGACGTGGCAAGTCGGCAAGCAACGGTTCTGGTGCAAGTTCTACTTTTCCACTTGGCGTACGCAACACTTCAGGAATGCGCGGCTCAAGTGGACCAAAGTCAATTCCGTGCGGGTGCTGTTTCATGTGCGTCAAGCTGATGCCATTCGGGTTTGCTCCAAAGCCGTCGCCGTAAGGCCCAGTGCGCAACATGAAATCGAGCATGCGATCTGCACCGCGCGCACCAGTGGCATCAAGTTGCTCACGAATCTGTTGTGCAGTGAGTCCATTGGTTGGTGATGATGAATCTTTACAGATGCTGCCAATGAATGCATCAAGTGTGAAGTCATCAATTGCGGCAACATCGGCATCTGCACCCATGCCTTGTGCAATGCCTGCAAGCTTCAAGAAAATTTCCCATTCGTCTGGTTGATCTGCAGCGCGCTCAAACACTGGCTCGCTGTAATTCGCAACATTGCGAACGGAAAAACCCGTGAACACCAAGTCGAAGTGACTGCGTTCAAGTTGCGAAGGCGAAGGCAAAATGACGTCGGCATATCGCGTGGTTTCATTCAAGTAAATGTCCACCGACACCATGAACTCCAGTGACTTCATGCTCTCTTCAAGAGCAAGCGTGTTTGGCGTAGACAGCACAGGGTTTCCACCTGCAGTAATGAGGGCTTTTATTTGTCCTTCACCCGGTGT
>JBEAOI010000014.1:0-3170 GCA_041165005.1 Actinomycetota bacterium | reverse complement strand
TGACCATGTTGAACTCGCGCGAGTCAGCGCAGAACTTGCACTCGCCCAACAATCTGTCGATGCAGCCGAAGAGCATTGGCTCACAATCGCCGCAGAAGCAGAGTCACAAGGAATAACCTCTTCTCAGTAATGACTGCAATAGATTTTCAACTCCGCAACGCCACTCAATCAGATCTTGAAGCAATTGCACATTTGCTCTCTGAAGGATTCTCATTTGATGGACATGTAATTGTGCAAACAGCAGAAGAACTCGCTGAAGAGTTTGACGGCACATACTGCACTCTCGAGCAAGATGTACTTGTTGCAGAGCATGAATCTCAGATCATCGGTGTTGGATACACCATCTATTTGCCCTCGGAAACCAAAGAGGAACGCTGCTACATATTTGGAACGACTAAGCCAGAATTTCGTGGCTACGGCGTAGGAACTGCAGTCATGACTTGGGCTGCAGAGCACGGTGAATCACTGCTTCGCTCCTCCACCGGAATAATTCCGAGATATTTGCGCAGCGATATGAGCGCAACGAACACCTCCGCAGGTGACCTTTTCAAAGATTTTGGCTTACAGGCAGTTCGATGGACTGACGACTTGATCATTGACTTGCAGAACAGTCCAGATGTTTGTGTTGCACCTGGCTACTCAATAGTGCCCTGGAATACATCTCGAGACGAAGAGGCACGAGTTACAAAAAACCAAGCATTTATGGACCATTGGGGTTCCACTCCAACAAGCGAAGAGGGCTGGCAACAACTTGTCCACGGCTCTACAGCTCGACTCGATCAGTCATTTTTTGCGCTTGATGAAAACGATGAGATCATTGGCGTACTGCTGTCCCACAGATACGAAGCAGACGATGATGTTCTCGAAAAGCGCATTGGCTGGATCGACAAATTAGCAACGCTTGCTGGACATCGAAAAAAATCAGTCGCAAAGTCGCTGATTACCCATGCGCTTGCGGCGTACCGCCGCGATGGCTTGACTCATGGAGCACTCAACGTGGATACAGAAAATCCCACTGGTGCGTACGGTTTGTACACCTCAGTGGGATTTACACCGTTTCGTGGCAGTGTTACCTACGAAAGACAGATTCTTTAGTTATTGCGTACTGATGCTCGCCCTAAATTCGCCTTCACGCATTTTCTGTTTTGTTGCTGCGTTTGGTTCATTAAGGCGTTCAATCGTGACACCAATAATGTCAGCCGTGCATGTGAATAAGTGCGGGTAGTCACCTACCGGTGAACCAGTATCTACGCCAATGTCGAAGGTTTCTCCGCTCATCGAATACACCAGCGGCACAGTCTTCTCAATGCGCATACTTCCCGCTTCGCGGTCATTTACATACAACGTTGCAATCCCTCCAGCACCAAAGCCACCGTCGTATGCAAAGTCAACGACGATCTCGTGTTGCCCCGGTTTAAGTGCCTGAGTATCTCTCACGACTGAATGCACATGGCCAAACCAGTTGTAGTGATACGTAGGTTTCCCTGACTCATCTATATACAGCGACCATCCCGCCATATTTCCGCCCTGGCAGGCAATTACTCCTTGTACACCACCTTCTGGAACCACAATTTGCGCGGTCATTTTCCACGAGCAGTTCTTCACATTCAGTACTGAACTCTCGGGCATTCGCACATGCGCTCGCGTATATGTCACTTTGTTTATTCCGTCCAGTGAATGCGGCACTGCAAACTCACCGTTTCGTGGCGAACCAGCATCACGCAAAGGATAGATGTCGTACTGAATTGCGTTCTGGTGAAAGATCTCTTGCAATTCGGCAAGTTTTTCTGGGAACTGGTCTGCAAGATTGACTGCCTGCGAAAAGTCTTCGCTGATGTTGTACAACTCCCACACCTCTTGAGGCCCATCAAAATCGAGACCCTGCAATCGGATCCATGGCAAACGACCATGGAAACATGAGGCCATCCAGCCCTCGTGATAGATGGCGCGATTGCCCAGAATCTCAAAGTATTGAGTGGTGTGAGTGCTTGGGGCACTTGCACTGTCAAACGAATATGCCATTGATGTTCCATGAATTGGCATCTGTTCAATACCGTTTACATGTGTGGGTGCTTCAATTCCCACAAGTTCATAAATAGTTGGAACAAGGTCAATCACGTGATGGAACTGCTGACGCAAACCGCCGGCATCACGAATTCTCTTTGGCCAACTGAGTGCCATTGCATTACGAGTTCCGCCAAAGTGTGAAGCGACTTGCTTCATCCATTGGAATGGCGAGTCAAGCGCCCAAGCCCAACCCACATTGAAATGGTTCTCACATTTTGCCGTACCGAAGTCGTCAATATGTTCAAGCAACCACTCAGGATCTTCTGGCACTCCGTTTTGGAATGACGGCGCACTCCACGCTCCGTGAATTGTTCCTTCAGCTGAAGCACCGTTATCACCCGTGATGTACACCACAAGCGTGTTGTCCATAATGTTCAGGCGTTCAAGCGCATCAACAACCCGACCAACTTGAGCGTCGGTATGCGCAAGAAACCCTGCAAACGTTTCCATTAGTCGCGAAGCTACGGGACGGTAACGCTCTGGGTAATCGCTCCATGCAGGAACTTGTTCTGGTCGTTTTGTTAGAGCTGTATTTGGTGGAATGACTCCGAGTTTCAATTGGCGCTCGTAAATCTCTTCACGCAATACATCCCAGCCACCATCAAACTGACCCTTGAACTTGTCTATCCATTCGCGCGCAACGTGATGTGGCGCATGCAATGCAGGAGTTGAGAAGTAGGTAAAGAAGGGTTGATTTGGACGCGACGCTTGTTGCCGCTCTATCCATGCAATCGTTTGATCTGCCAAGTCTTCAGTCAGGTGGTAATCGGGGTTTCCGACATGCGGAGAAATTGGTGTGGTCTGGTCGTATACCGGCGGCTCCCACTGTGAAGATTCCGCACCAATAATTCCGTAGAACTTGTCAAAGCCAAGACCTGACGGCCAGCGATCAAATGGACCAGCAGGGCTTTGCTCCCACGATGGCGCAAGATGCCACTTGCCAAAAACAGAAGTTGCATAACCAGACATGCGCAACACCTGCGCCATGGTTGCCGCTTCTGGCGGAATCGCGCTGTCGTATCCAGGAAACGAGTTTGCAATTTCTGTAATTCCACCCATGTGCACAGCGTGATGGTTTCGACCGGTCAGCATTGCCGCCCGTG
>JBEAOI010000013.1:0-10608 GCA_041165005.1 Actinomycetota bacterium | reverse complement strand
CTCCTAGTAGCGCAGCTGGAATAAGCATGAGGCAACGCGACAAAACGTCGGGCAATGTTCGCGATCCAACCACTACAAAACCGAGCATCTTGAACGCGTATGCGCCAATAGACAACCAGATTACGAGCGTCCACGACATATTCATGCTGATGCCTTCGCTCGCTGCGGTGTAACACCAATAAATATTGCAAGCCCTGAAGCCAAAATCGGAAGACCCACAGGCAGAAATGGCGCAAGTGCCACGCTGAGTAGTCCTCCACTTGCGGCTGCAATGCGACCATTTTTGGTTCGCAAATGTGGAATCAACATGGTTATGTATGCAGCGGTAAATCCAACATCGAGTCCATAGGTCTGTGGGTCAATCGAACCACCAAGCACTGCACCAATCAATGTTCCTAAATTCCACAGCGAAAACAACGCAATTGCAGTTGTCCAAAAAGCAATCTTTTGTAGTCGCGGATTTGTTTGTGCCGTCATCATTGCAGTGGTTTCGTCAATGACAAAGTGCGCTGCGAGTAGTCGCTTTCCCAGCGACTCACCAAAATACGGTGACAACGCCAGGCCATACACACCGTTGCGAGCGGCCAACAACAAACCACTGCCCAACGCTGCCGACACCGTGCCACCTGTTGAAATGATGGACATCGCCGACATCTGAGACGCACCCGTAAATGCAAAGAAACTCAAAGCACAGGTCTGCCACACGCTGGCACCTGCACCTACTGCAAGCACACCGAATGCAAGTGCAAACACTCCCACTGCACCGCTGAGTGCAAGCGCAGAAGTAACTACAGGGCGTACCTCTGGCTCAATTCGCAACTTCATATTTGCTTACGCGCCAATGCCTTTCAGCATGTCGTCAGCAGCAGCCCACGGGTCAACCGTGTGATTGAGCACTTGTTGTTCAAGGCCATCCCACTTCTCACCTGTGCAAATCTCTCGCGCACGTAATTCAAGACGACGCTCAATGATTGCGCGCAACTCTTCGCGCAACCGAAATGACCTGCGTTGAGCAAGTTTTCCGCTCGACATGATGAATTCGCGATGCTTCAAAACGGTGCTCCACAATTCGGATACACCTTCACCAGATACGGCTGAGGTTTGCACAATTGGTGGGCGCCAATCGTCATGGCCAATGTCTGACAGGTCGAGCATCTGTTCTAAGTCGCGACGCGTTTCGTCTGCGCCCTTGCGGTCTGCTTTATTGATCACAAAAATGTCTGCGATCTCCATGAGGCCGGCTTTGTTCGCCTGCACAGAGTCGCCCCAGCCTGGGTTCACTACCACAACTGTCGTGTCGGCTTTGCCGGCGATTTCAACTTCTACTTGGCCAACACCAACCGTCTCAACCAAAATCCACGGACAACCAACAGCATCGAGCAAGTGGATTGCTTCACTTGTTGCCAACGACAAACCACCTAAGTGTCCGCGCGTTGCCATGCTGCGAATAAACACTCCCGCATCGGTTGCATGGTCTTGCATGCGAACGCGATCTCCAAGAATTGCACCACCAGTGAATGGTGATGACGGGTCAATTGCGAGCACTGCAACTTTTGTGTCACTGGTTCGCAAGTGACCAATTGTTGCGCTGGTGAGCGTGCTCTTTCCGGCACCAGGTGCACCAGTGATTCCTACGGTGTAGCCACTTCCGCTCTTTGGGTACGTGAGTCGCGCAATAGTTCGCGCATCTTCCCCGCCGCGTTCAATAAGCGACAACAACCGAGCAAGCGCACCACGATCTCCTGCAACAGCCAATTCGAATAGCTGCGAAGGATCTGTAATGCGTTGTGCCACGCCTTAAACCGCCACAACCTCGGTTACACCGTCAACACGATCGCGCATGATGCGTTCAATTCCGGCTTTCAACGTTTGATCTGAAGCAGGGCACGTTCCGCATGCGCCAACAAGAGTCACTTTCACAATCCCTGTGGCTTCATCAACTTCCTTCAAAACAATGTCGCCACCGTCGGCTTGCAATGCTGGGCGGATCACTTCGATGGTTTCTTCAACCTGTTGCTGCATGCTCACTGAATGCTCCAATTCATCTTCAGTCCTCTACGATACGGGGGTGCTTGCTCACCAAGGTGGTTGGGATGAAATCCTGCTCGTTGCAGGACCAATTCTCGTTATTGTGCTCGTGCTTTGGAAGGCAACTCAACGCGCTGAGCGCATTGCCGCCAAACGCATTGCCGATTCTGCTGAAACCTCGGCTACGGACGCCGAGTAATTCGGGCCCCAAGGGCCGTCAAACGACCGACTAGGTCGTCGTACCCACGATCGATGTGATGAATGTCGCTCACAATGGTCTGTCCGGTTGCAACTAGTCCGGCCACCACAAGGGCAGCGCCAGCACGGATATCTGGAGCATTTACTGGAGCGCCAACAAGCTGCTCTACTCCACGTACCACGGCATGATGTCCATCAATACGTACGTCGGCACCAAGTTTCATCAACTCATCCACATAACGAAAACGACCTGGATACAAATTCTCGGTAGCAATTCCTGTTCCGTCCGAAACCGCCAACATGCCAACGAGCAATGGCTTGTAGTCGGTGGCAATTCCTGGGTATGGAAGCGTTGCGAAATCAATCGCACGCAATCGAACTTGGCAATTCACATGCAAACCGTCTTGCTGTGGTGTGATGCCTACACCCATTTCGGAAAAACGATTGATCAACATTTCCATATGCTCTGCACGTGCGCCACGAACAAATACATCGCCGCGAGTTACGGCAACTGCGGAAATATACGTAGCGGCCTGAACGCGGTCGTTCACTACTTCATGATCGGTCGAGTGCAATTGATTTGGCTTCACGCCAGTAATGGACAGTCGGTCAGTACCAATTCCCGAAATGCTTGCCCCCATGTCGACGAGCATGTTGCACAAGTCAACAATTTCAGGTTCCCGCGCAGCGTTGTCAATAACCGTCACGCCATTAGCCAAGACCGCAGCGGTCAAAATGTTTTCAGTTGCGCCAACACTTGGAAACTTCAACTCAATTGATGCTCCGTGCAATTCTTTCGCAGTTGCACGAATGCCTTCTTTGCTCAGTTCAAACTTTGCGCCCATTGCTTCTAGGCCCATCACATGCAAATCAATTGGACGCGAACCGAAGTCATCGCCACCAGGCATTGCAATGTCTGCACTTCCGTATCGCCCAACAAGTGGCCCAAGCACGTTGATTGATGCGCGAATTCGGTCTACGTATTCAAACGGAGCGATTGGTGTGATGTTTCCTGAGTTAGTGAGCACCAGTTCGTGTTTGCCAATTCTTTTCGACTGCACTCCAAGTGCTCGCAACAGATCACACATGGTGTCAACATCGGCAATGTCGGGAACATTGGTCAGGCGATATTCGCCTTCAGCCAACAGGGTGACGGCCATCAGCTTGAGAACCGAATTCTTGGCTCCCGGCACCTGAACCTCGCCCCGAAGCGCTTCGGAATGCTCAACGACGATCTGCATGACGCAATCAGTATGCTCGCGCAGTGGCAATAAGTAGCGCTTACCCTAAGAAAAACAGCGGAATATGGGGTTTTTCTGCGCCTGAGCCACTCACCGCTCGACAAAAGAGCGTGCTCAAATTGCTCTGGCTTGCATGCCTTCCTGCCGCCTATGTGAACACCGTATTCACACAAACGGTTGCATATGCATCGACCGAATTCGGCATTTCAGAACAAGGTCAGGGGTTTGCTGCAGCAATTGTGCGCTGGGGTGTGATCATTGCAATTCCTATTGCTTCCTATGCCGACAAAGTTGGCAGGCGCCGCGTCATCATCGCACTTGCCTGGATTGCGCCACTCATCATTTCTCTTGGAGCACTCTCACCATCGTTTGCATTCCTTGTTGCAACACAAACTATTGGACGACCTCTTGGCATTGCACTGACAGTGTTTGTGTTGGTGTTTGCAACCGAAGAAATGGGAACCAACACACGCGCATGGGCGCTCAGCATTTTGGCGGTAGGTAGTGGTGTTGGCGCGGGTTCTGCGGTTGGCGCAATTCCGCTTGCAGGAATTTCCGAGTCATCGTGGCGACTTGTGTATTTGATTGGCATTGCCTGGCTTGCTGTCGCGTATGTGCTTACTCGCTCGCTTCCTGAAACCAAACGTTTTCTTGCATTACATGAAGAGCAAGTTCATCACACTGATGTTGAAACACACATTCACCGTGATCGACTGTGGTTACAAATTGCCGTTGCAGTTCTTACCAACGTGTTCGTTGCAACCGCCTCTATCTTTCAATCTCGATACCTCAAAGATGTGCGTGGGTATTCGGCACTCGAGATTTCCATGTTCATCGCACTCACCACTATTCCTGCAACGGTTGGATTGGTTGCTGGTGGTCGTCTGGCCGACAAAGTTGGACGCAAAGCAGTAGCCATTGCCACTGTGCCAACGGGAACGCTGTTGTTTGCATCTTCGTTTGCGTTACAGGGTTTGTCAATGTGGCTCATAGCAATTGCTGGTGGAGTGCTCCTTGGAATTTCGTATCCAGCAATGGCGGTGTTTCGCAGCGAGCTCTTCCCTACTGCACACCGCAACATGGCTTCCATTCTCATCATGGTTGCTTCGCTCATTGGCGGAAGCGTTGGGCTTGTCGTCGCCGGCTATCTCCTCGACAATGGCATGTCATATGGTCGCGTCATGCTCACGTTTGCGCTGGGCCCAGTCGTCGTTGCAGCCCTCGTTGCAGCGAAGTATCCCGAAACCGCGCACCGCGAACTCGAGGACATCAACCCCGAAGACGCTCACCTACAAGGTTCGTAACCAGTCCTGAATCAGCGTGGCCACGCGTTCGTCGTGACCCTTTAGCTCGTGGCGACCACCCTCAATGAGGTGAACAGTGGGTGGTGAAGGAAGCAAAGAAAACGCACTCGTTAGCTCCTCAGGGGTTCCGAACTCGTCGCGTGTTCCGCTAACGAATAGGGATTTTGTGGTCAATCGTGGCAAGTGCTCGATGCGCAACTGTTCAGGTTTTTTCGGTGGATGCAGTGGGTAGCCAATACACACCACGCCTGCCACTTGTAAAGCATCCTCTGTATCCGACGCCGCCATGGTGCACATTCGACCTCCCATCGAACGACCACCGATCACCAAGTCTGTTGTTTCACACCCAATAACTTTCGCAAACGCGCGCACTTCATCTTTCACACACTGCACCAACACCGGTGCTTTATCAGGAAACTTTTTTCCAGCCTTGCGATAGGGAAAGTCAACCCGCAGCACGGGTAGTGGGCTGAGTTGATTCTCAATGGCAATGAGCGCTGCATGATCGCGACTACTTCCAGCGCCAGGAAACAGCACTACCCCGCGCACCATGGCGTTACGAGTTCAGTAGGACGCGTCGTGCTTCGCTTAAGTCGTTGATGTTTGCACTTGCCGTTCGCGAATCACCACCGTGGTCTGGGTGCACGTCACGCAAGCTTTCGCGGAAGCGAACTTGGATTTCACGCTTGGAAGGCTTCACCGTTCCAGGAGGGAAACCCAGCATCTCTAGTGCCCACGCGCGCGGGTCTGCCATTGCAGCAATTGATGATGCATTACTGCCTGCCAAATACGCAACGAAAGTTTGGTTCAGTGGTCCGCGCCACTTCATTGCCTTCAGCAACATTGGCGCAAGTTTTTTGCGAATGCTTGGGTCTAGTCGTTCCAACACATACACGGCTCCAAGCACATGTTGCAACGGTGTTCCACCTTCAGAAAACTCAAAGCGAATGGAATCATTTTCACCAATCATGCGATGAACACTTCGAGCAAGACCATGACGATCTGCTTGGAAACGGTGACGCAGTCGTGGTTGCACAATGCGTTCGCCTTGTTCAATTTGTGAGATCAAACGATGCACATCAGGAATCAAATCTTCATGCACTTCTGCAGCATGCGCAGCAACAATTGCACCGAGCAAAATTCCGCCAAGCCCAGGAGTTGGGTCAATTGGCAAGTTAAGCCCGCCAAGCGACAACCGTCGTGTCGGAGTAATTGGCCTGGAGTGCCAAAACTCCACTTCGGCTAGAACTTCAGATGGAGCCGAAGTCTCAGTTGTTGTCATCTACAAAAGTTACGCCACGACTATCGATGGAGTCCAAGCAAGAGTCAACAACTGCCTCAACCCCAATAGGAACCAGCAACATGGTGCCATCCCAGCGGTAACCAATGTCCAAATTGTCGAGCATGTCGCACAGTTGCTTGCGCTCGCCTTCCGACCATTCGTCTAATTCGTATTCGGTGATGTTGTCATCGCCATGCTCGTCATCACCATCTTCAAGATTGTCGAGTTCGTCTTCAATCTCGTCCAAAATTGCGTCAACAACTTGTTCGGTGTCTTGTGAAACCAGCAACTCCGAGCCATCCCATGAGTGGGCGATTTCTGCATCCGCAAGTGCTGCGGCAACATCGGCTCGATCGTCCACCGACCAATCGGAAAGGTCGTAACGCGTGGTGAGCGCCTCTGGGTCTTTGGGGTTCCAATCGCTCATATCCCGAACGCTACATCGTTTCAGTCCAAATGCGAATTGCGACTAGATTTTGAGCCATGCCAGCACGCGAAAGACCAGACCGTAACCTCGCAATGGAACTGGTGCGTGTCACCGAATCCGCAGCACTTGCAGCCTCGAGCTGGGTGGGACGAGGCGACAAGAACGCCGCCGACGGCGCAGCAGTTGACGCCATGCGCAACGTGCTCGACACCGTCAGCATGGATGGAATTGTGGTCATAGGTGAAGGCGAAAAAGACGAAGCCCCAATGCTTTATAACGGCGAGCGCGTCGGTAACGGCAGCATGCCAAACACCGACGTTGCCGTAGACCCAATTGACGGCACCACCCTCACCTCGCTTGGTCGTGGAAATGCGCTTTCGGTCATCGCGGTTTCCGAGCGCGGTTCCATGTTTAACCCTGGCCCATGCGTGTACATGGACAAGATTGCTGTCGGCCCAGAGGCTGCGCACGCCGTCGACCTTGACTGGACGCCAACCAAGAACTTGCAAGAAGTTGCTCGCGCAACAAAGAAACTTGTCAGCGAACTCACCGTCATGATTCTTGAGCGCGATCGCCACAACGACCTCATTGCTGAGGTTCGTTCAACAGGTGCCCGCATTCGTCTCATTTCTGATGGCGATATTTTTGCTGCAATCGCGGCTGCTTCACCAGAAGTTGGAGTCGACATCTTGTTCGGCATTGGTGGAACGCCTGAAGGCGTTGTAGCAGCGGCAGCGCTGAAGGCAATGGGCGGAGAAATCATCGGTCGACTGCACGCGCGTGACGATGCTGAACGCAAGGCTGCCGAAGATGCCGGCTACGACCTCAACAAGATCCTCACAACCGATGATCTCATTAGTGGCGAAGATATTTTCTTTGCTGCAACAGGTGTAACCGACGGCGAACTATTACGCGGCGTGCGTTACGACGCATATGGCGCACGAAGCCACAGTTTGGTCATGCGCAGTCGCAGCGGAACCATTCGCTACATCGACACTCATCATCGCCACGATCGCCTGGCGGCTTATTCGTCAACCAACACGAAGTAAGTGTTGTTTAGCGGCGCGTAAACAGGCCGATAAACCAACGTCCCACACTGCGCGGCAATACGTCGGTAATTCCGACCAAGGTCTTATACAAAATTCCTGGCACCACTATTGGCTTGCCCTTGATAACTCCATTAATTCCAGTACGCGCAACCAACTTCACCGAAGTCCATGCCACTGCAGGGAACTTGCTCTCGTACTTACTGGTGTTTGAAACCGACTGAAACTCGGTCTTCGTAAGGCCTGGACACAAAGCGGTGATGCGAATGCCGGTGTTTGCAAGTTCTTGATGCACCGCTTCGGTGAAACTGGTAACAAATGCTTTCGTTGCCGAATACACAGCGAGTCCAGGCTGAGCTTGAAAACTGGCAACACTCGACACATTCAAGATGTACCCGCGACCGCGAGGCAACATGAGGTTTACCGCAGCGCTTGTTATGCGCATGAGTGCAACCACGTTCAGTTGTACTTCATTTGCCAATCGATTTGGGTCAATTCGATGCATAGGACCTGAAGTTCCAAAGCCTGCGTTGTTAACCACGAAATCAACCGGTGGCTTTGCGGTGTCGCGCAAGCGTGCTTCCACTGCAGCCACGCCTTCAGTGGTCAGCAAATCTGCTGTCAACACTTCAACGTTTTTGTATTGATTGGCAATGGCTTGCAAACGGTCACTGCGACGCGCAACAAGCACCATCGGCACTCCTGCTTTGCCCAACATATGCGCCATCTGTTCGCCGATGCCGCTTGAAGCACCCGTAATGAGTGCTTGCGTAAATGGATAGCTAGTGCGCGGCACGCGTCTCGGTTAGTCCGCCAGCGGCAGACAGTCGCGCATGTGCACGACGCAATGCAGACTCGACTGTTGCATCGTGCTCGCCACGAATTGCAGTCTCGGCACGCTCTTTCGCTGCACGCGCACGTGCGATATCAATTGATTCTGCGAGTTCTGCAGAGTCGGAAAGAATCGTGACGTGATCGGGTGCAACTTCTACGAAGCCACCATGCACCGCAACATCTTGCACTTTCCCATCGGAAAGATAGATGCGCGTATGACACTCGGTAAGAGCGCCAAGGAATGCAATGTGCCCAGGCAAGAACGCAATTTCGCCACCATCGAGCGTGCGAGTGATGACCTGTTTGGCCTCACCTGAAAACAGCACGCGCTCTGGCGAAACCAGCTCTACGCGAAGGGCACCGGTTGAAGCCATTATGAAGCGTTCTCCTGCAGTGACTTCGCCTTTGCGAGCACTTGGTCTACGCCACCAACGTTCAAGAAGGCTTGCTCTGGAATTTCGTCCAGTTCACCCTTAATGATCGCTTCGAAGCTTTCTACGGTGTCTTCGGTCTTCACGTATTCACCCTTCAAACCAGTGAACACTTCAGCTACGAAGAACGGCTGCGACAAGAATCGCTGTACTTTGCGAGCACGTGCAACGGTGAGGCGGTCTTCTTCTGAAAGTTCGTCGAGACCCAAGATGGCGATGATGTCTTGCAATTCCTTGTAGCGCTGCAGAATTTCCTGCACCTTACGAGCGGTTGCGTAGTGACGATCTCCAACAACTTCTGGCGACAAAATTGTCGACGTTGAAGCAAGTGGGTCCACAGCTGGGTAAATACCAAGCGATGCGATTTGGCGTGACAACTCGGTGGTTGCATCCAAGAACGTAAAGGTGGTGAACGGTGCTGGGTCGGTGTAGTCGTCGGCAGGTACGTACACAGCCTGCAACGAAGTGATTGAACGACCACGTGTTGAGGTAATGCGCTCCTGCAACTGACCCATTTCGTCAGCAAGTGTTGGCTGGTAACCCACAGCTGAAGGCATACGTCCGAGAAGTGTTGATACTTCTGAACCAGCCTGCACGTAACGGAAAATGTTGTCTACGAACAACAACACGTCCTGGTTGCGCACGTCGCGGAAGTACTCGGCCATGGTGAGGGCTGAAAGAGCAACGCGAAGACGAACTCCAGGTGGTTCGTCCATTTGGCCGAACACGAGTGCTGCCTTTTCGAACACTCCCGACTCTTCCATTTCCATGCGCAAGTCGGTGCCTTCACGTGTGCGCTCGCCTACGCCGGCGAATACCGACACACCACCGTGGTTTGAGGCCACGCGGTTAATCATTTCGGTAATGAGAACGGTCTTACCTACACCAGCACCACCGAACAAACCGATTTTTCCACCGGCGAGGTATGGGGTGAGCAAGTCGATGACCTTAATTCCGGTTTCGAACATGCGACGGCTTGGTTCGAGTGCTGAGAAGTCTGGAGCTGGACGGTGAATGTCCCAACGCTCAACATCTTTGAAGTCGTCGTTGTTTCCGTCGAGGCATTCACCCCACACGTTCCACACGTGACCGAGTGTCTTGTCGCCTACTGGAACTTGAATACCGTGACCCGTGTTGCGCACTGGCGTACCGCGGCGCAAACCGTCGGTTGGCTTCATGCACACAACGCGCACGCGGCTGTTGCCCAATTGCTGAGCAACTTCGGCAAGCACGGTGACGTCTTTGCCGTCCGACTTAATGGTGAACTCCAAAGCTTGGTTCAGCTCTGGCAGTGATCCACGTGGGAATTCCACGTCGATAACTGGACCTGCAATCGCGACGACTTTTCCGTCTTTCAATGCAGTTGGTGATGTTGTGCTCATAATGTGCTCCTCTTTCTCAAACTATTAAGCGGACTTGCCAGAGCCGAGTGCTTCAGCGCCGCCCACAATTTCCATAATTTCTGTTGTAATCGAGTCTTGACGTGCACGGTTCATAATGCGCGAAAGAGTCTTGATGAGCTCTTCTGCGTTATCAGTTGCCGACTTCATTGCGCGCTGACGTGCAGCGTGCTCACTTGCTGCTGCGTTAAGAAGCGCTGCGTACACACGAGCTTCAACATAACGAGGCAACAGAGTTTCAAGAATCACTGATGGATCTGGTTCAAATTCGTAGTCACTGTTTGATGCCGACTTTCCATCGCCACCTTCAACAACTTGCTGATCGAGTGGAACGAGTGGACGACGCACGACTTCTTGTGTTCCTGCAGAAACGAAACGTGTGTACACGAGTTCTACGCGATCAACGATTCCCTTCAC
>JBEAOI010000012.1:0-3642 GCA_041165005.1 Actinomycetota bacterium | reverse complement strand
GTCGAGCAGCGGGTTCATGCCCGTTACTTCGAATACTTCGTACGCAGTCTTCTTGATGATGACTGCACGAGGATCAAAGTTTTTGTATACGCGGTGGCCGAAGCCCATGAGCTTCTCTTCACCATTTTTCACACGCTCGATAAAGGCAGGAACTTTGTCCACACTGCCAATTTCGGTGAGCATGTGAATTACTGCTTCGTTGGCACCACCGTGAAGCGGTCCGAACAGAGCGGCAGCTGCTGCGGCTGTTGCGGAATATGGATCGGAGTTTGCACTTGCCACAACACGCATGGTTGTGGTTCCGCAGTTCTGTTCGTGATCAGCGTGCAAAATGAACAGCACGTCCATTGCGCGTGCAAGTGTTGGGTTCACTTCGTAGTCATCGCCAATGCGATACATCATGTTCAAGAAGTTGTGCGCATAAGACAACGAGTTGTTCGGAAGAACGAATGGCAGACCAGACGAGAATCGGTATGTCATTGCCGCAATGGTTGGCACCTTGGCAATGAGGCGAAGGATCTGCTTGTCTAGCGTTTCGGAATTGAAAATATCGCGGGCATCGTCGTAGAACGTTCCAAGCGCTGCAACAGCAGAGATAAACATGCCCATCGGGTGTGCGTCATAGTGGAAGCCGTCCACGAAGCGCTTTCGCATGTTCTCGTGAATCATGGTGTGGTGCGTGATGTCGTAGTTCCATTGCGCAAGTTGTTGCGTGTTTGGCAGTTCGCCATTCAGCAGCAGGTAGGCAACTTCAGTGAACGTTGACTTCTCAGCTAGTTCTTCAATCGGGTATCCGCGGTAGCGAAGGATTCCCTGTTCACCGTCGAGATAGGTGATTGCAGATTTGCATGCTGCAGTAGACAGAAACGCCGGGTCGTACATGCGCAAATCTGGGTCCAGTTCGCGCAGTGCAGACGACGCAAATACCGAGTTCGTAACCGGAACAGTAACTTTCTTGCCTGTTCGGTCATCAATGATGGTGATTGTTTCAGCCATCGTGATTCCCTTCTTATCGTGTTAGGGAGCTTCCTCTCCCTGCCGACAAGTGTAGAGGGGCAAGGTTTATAAAGGCGTGTTGTCGTGCTTACGAGGCATTAATCGTTCGCGTTTATCGCGCAACATGGCAAAAGCCGAGGAAACTTCACGCCGTGTTTCCTCTGGGTTAATGACAGAGTCAACATAGCCACGCTCGGCTGCGACGTATGGATTAAGCAGGCGTTCGGAGTAGTCGGCCTCAAAAGCCGCACGTTCTTCGGGGGTGGCTCGACGCTGCAAAATGGCTGCTGCTTGACCGGCACCCATCACTGCGAGTTCTGCCGTTGGCCAAGCGAGACATAAGTCATTGCCCATCGTTTTGGAATCCATCACGATGTATGCTCCGCCGTAGCTCTTGCGCAAAATGATGCACACTCGAGGCACGGAAGCTCGCGCGTACGCAAACACCAGTTGTCCGCCATGACGAATCATGCCTCTCCACTCCAAGTCCTTGCCAGGGTAAAAACCTGGAGTATCAACAAGCGTCAGCAGGGGAATGTTGAATGCGTCGCAGAACGAGACAAATCGTGCCGCTTTCTGCGAAGCCGGTATGTCGAGCGTGCCGGCAAGCACCATTGGTTGGTTGGCGATAACGCCAACTGATTCACCGTCGATGGTGACAAACGCAGTGATGACATTTGATGCCCAACGTTCTCGTACTTCAAACAAATAGTCGTCATCGGCAATTGAACGAATTATTTTG
The DNA here is from genome assembly GCA_041165005.1 of Actinomycetota bacterium. Lineage (GTDB taxonomy): Bacteria > Actinomycetota > Acidimicrobiia > Acidimicrobiales > Ilumatobacteraceae > UBA3006. The sequence goes on along the minus strand of JBEAOI010000012.1, from coordinate 1,904 downwards.
CGAACGTCATAACTTCCCGTTGTGGACTCGGGAATGAGTGCGCCGGCTTCTGGGGTTAAACGGTCTGATGGATCTCCCGTCGCAACATGAGGTGCAAGTTCATCAACATTGTTTGGAATGAAACTGAGCAACTGTTCAAGTGATTCAACTGCAGCCGCAAAATCGGGAACCACCAAACTTGCTACACCACTCTGCTTTGCGTGTGCGTCGGTGCCACCGAGTTCTTCGTTGCTAATTGCAATTCCAGTGAATTCAGCGACCATGGTTGGCCCAGAGACGAACGCGTATGAGTCGGCAGTCATGATGACGAAATCGCTGAGTCCAATGAGAAGCGCGGGACCAGATACTGCTGGTCCAGTCACAATGGTGAAGGTGGGAATAACGCCAGAGCAATTTGCTATCGCGCGTGCCGCTTGTCCCCAACCATGTAGTGCCGCAATGCCTTCAAGAATGTCGGCGCCAGATGATGCCATGGCGAGTACAAGTGGAATTCGTTGGTTGAGCGCAATAGTTGCAGCATTGGCAATGACGCCCGAAGCTTCAGCGGAAAGAGCTCCACGGTGATATTCGGCGTCGATATCCACCCACACCACATGTCGACCAACGTTTTCAAGAAATCGAACTTCTGCGGAAGCCGCACCTTTCACCGCGTGCTGTAACTGCACCCCGGATGAAAGAGCTGACACGTTCGACACGACTAGAGATTAGTAGTAACGCCAGGTTGGCGACCGCCCGACTTGGCGATGACAGCTTTCGTGATTTCGAGTGCGGCCCGGGTTGGTTTGTTCGGGAGAGGACGCTTGCGCGATGCCCAGCCAACAACTCGAGGTGGAAGTTCGGGAATTGCAACGCGTGCGTATTCGCCTTTCAGCCAACCTGGAATTGCAGTGGCCGGAACGATTGCTGCGCCAAAGCCTTCAAAAGCCAATGAGGCGAGCAAGCGCACGCCGTCAATTTCGGCTTGTGCGGTAAGTGCAAGGCGTTGCACACCCGCGGCACGATCAATGACTCGTCGCATTGACGTGTTCCGTGGAGGAAGCAGCAACGGCTCAGTTGCAAGTTCGGCAAGTGTGATGGATTCTTTGTTTGACCAATGATGGTTGGAGTGAATCAAGAGCAAAAGGTCTTCTGAAAAGAGTTCAACCAAATCAAGTTCTGGGTTGTCGATAGGGAAGTGAACAATTGCGGCGTCGAGGTCACCGGTAAGTAGGCGAGGCAGTAGCGCCGAAGAACTTCCTTCATGAATGATTGCGCGAACCTTTGGATGTTCGCGTTTGAGGGCAGGAAGCAGGCGAGGCATCAGCCAGCGTCCTGTAGTTCCAATAACGCCAAGGCGAGTATCTCCTTCGACTTCAGTGTCTGTTGACTGAATGTCAGCCTCGATGTCTTCAAGTTCGTGGATGATTCGCCGGGCTCGTTCCACGACGATTTCCCCGTCCTCGGTGAGTTTCCCGCTGGTGCGCTCAACAAGGACTGCTCCCAGCTCTTTTTCAAGGCGTGAAATATGGGCAGAGACATTGCTCTGTACTGTGCCCAGTGCCCGTGAGGCCGCAGAGAATGACCCGTGGTCAGCAATTGCGATCAGGCTGGATAAGTGGCGAATCTCCATATTCAGAAGGGTACTCGGGAAAAGAGTGGGTATCACGAAAATAGATAGGTACTATCGTGCCGTTCGCCTTGAACGCTTACCCACGGGTAGGCCATACTTGTTTACATATCGCGGTGAGGCCTCCCCCAAGGTCCACCCGAAAGTGTCCAGGTGGCTCCCCCAGCCCACTGGATCTTAGGTTGAGAGGCCCCGCATCAAAGCGGGGCCTTTCCCGTTTTTGTGGGTGAATTATCGCTCTTGATTTCTAGGTCGCGTTTCAATTGTCAATAGCCTGCGAGTGTGAGTAACCAACAGA
>JBEAOI010000011.1:0-4443 GCA_041165005.1 Actinomycetota bacterium | reverse complement strand
CAATCATGTCGAGCATGACCTCGGCGCCGAATCGAGAACTGGCAACACCCAAGCCGGTGTAGCCAATTGCATACGCAACACGGTCGCGCATGGCCTGGCCCCAAAACACGCTGTAGCGACTGCATGTGTCAATAGCACCGCCCCAAACATGTGAGAAGCGAACGCCTTCTAGTTGTGGAAAGGTTTCAAAGAAATGTCGTGAAAGCTTTGCCCATGTTTCTGGGCGCGATTCAAGTTCGGAGTTCACTTTTCCGCCAAAGAAATACACCGCGTCATATCCGCCCCACAAAATTCTGTTATCTGCAGTGAGTCGGTAGTAATGGAACTGGTTTGAAATGTCGGAAAGACCTTGGCGATTCTTCCAACCAATGCTTTCCAACTGTTGTGGCGTGAGCGGCTCGGTGGTGAGGCAGTAGTCGTACACGGGCGCAATGTAATTATGCATACGTCGAAGCAAAGGCTTGAATGCATTTGTCGCAAGAGCAACGCGTTTTGCATGCACTTTGGAAAGTGGAGTTTCCACAACAATTCCGCCCGGCGAGTAGTCAAGACCAACAGCTTTGGTGTCTTCGTAAATGCGCACGCCAAGTTGTTCGGCAGCGCGCTTCAAACCCCAAGCAAGTCGCGCGGGGTCGACAAGTGCTGCTGTGTCTTTGCACCACATGCCGCCAGTAAATATTGGCGATGCAACTTCTTTCCGCAAGGCAACTTCATCGAGCCACTCCACTTTGTGGCCAATGTCGAGTAGTTGGTTGTAGTCGTCAATGAGTTCATCGAGGTACGTCGCAGAGTGTCGCGTACTCGCAATTTCAATTACACCGTTGCGTTCGAAATCGCAGTCAATGTTGTAGCGCTTAATCGCTGCTTCAATTTCGTTGAGGTTTTCAAGACCTAAGTCTTCAAGCAAGCCAACTTCGTCGGGGAAGCGCTGCTGAGCATTGGCAATTCCGTGCGTGAGGCTGGAGTCCATGAACCCACCGTTGCGACCACTTGCTGCAGATCCAATTTCGTGTGCTTCAATCAGCACCACATCGCGGTTGGGGTCGCGCTCCTTGGCCAAGATGGCCGTCCATAGCCCGGTGTAACCGCCACCCACAATGCACAAGTCGCACGTTTCAGCGTGCACCAGCATGGGGTTTGACTCTGGTTCGTCTGCATCGTCAAACCAATACGGAAACGAATCGGCGTCCGCAATCGCGTCTAGAAAACGCTCGTCTTGTTGATACCCACCCATGGGTTTCTCACCACCTAACAGGGACAACAGTAGCAGTGCGGCAAGTATTGTTTGCCGCATGGATCTTGGAATTTCGCAACGTACGGCGGCAGTAGCGGCGGCCTCGGCTGGCTTGGGTTTTGCTAGTGCAAAAGCCCTGGCAGACGAGGGGGTGCGTGTTGTTATTTGTAGTCGCGACGCGGACCGCGTTGCCGATGCAGCGAAGAAGATCGGTAATGGATGTGTGGGAATTGTTGGAGATGTTTCTACGACAGAAGGTGCACTTGCGTTCATTCGTGAAGCGAAATCAATTCTTGGCGACATTGACATCGTGGTTGCTAACGGTGGTGGACCACCTGCGGGAAACTTTGTATCAACTGATCTCGATTTGTACCCTGCAGCAATTGAGCGCAGCATGTTGGCAACTGTTGCCATGTGCAAGGAAGTCATTCCACGCATGCAAGAACGCGGTTGGGGTCGCATTGTGGCAATCACCAGCACAGCGGTTCGTCAACCGTTTGCGAATCTCATTTTGTCAAGCACTGCTCGTGCAGGTCTCACAGCATTTCTTAAGACCGTTGCCACTGAAGTTGCAGCTAACGGCATCACCGTAAACACGGTGCAGCCTGGCACTCATGCCACAGATCGCATTAAGCAGTTGTATGGGTCGATGGAAGGTGCAGCAGAAGGAATTCCTGCTGGCGTTGTTGGCGATCCGAAAGATTTCGGAAGCGTTGTTGCGTTTCTGTGCAGTGAGCAAGCCAAATTTGTCACCGGCACTCACTTGCAAATTGATGGTGGCTCGTACCCGGGGTTGATCTAATGCTTCAACATGTTGTTGCACTGACATGGAACGAATCAGTTCCAGAAAACTATGCAGAAGTGGTGAACAAAGCGTTGCTCGATATGGCAAAAACCATTCCTTCAGTGCGCAGCTACCGGTGTGGTGCCGACTTAGGAGTCAGTTCGCATGCAAATGCCGATTACCTCATCGTTGCTGAGTTTGACGACGTAGCAGGGTGGCAAGAGTATGACCAGAATGCGCTACACAATGAAGTTCGAGTGAAGTACTTCGCGCCTTACGTTGCGTCACGCGCTGCCGCGCAAATCACTTTCTAGCTTTGTATACGTGTTTGTCTTCCCAGCGGGTTGCCAGCACACAGGCAAGCCACACGTAGGCAAAACCAAAAATGATGTCGGCAACGTAATGCTCGCCGAAGTACACCAAACAAAAAGCCATTGATGCGGGAAGAACGAGCGCAATTGGCTTCATCCAGATTCGCATCTTGTTCCAGAAAAACACCACGACGAGCAGCGCGCACGCGGCGTGAAGTGACGGCATGGCTGCAACAGGGTTGGCAATTGCAGCACCACGTTCGAACAACTTTGAAACTGTGTGCAGACCCATGTCGCTCCAACCACGTGCGGTAATGCGCTTAATTGGCCCAATGAGACCCTCTTTGGAGATCATCCACGGAGGAGCAACCGGAAGCACCGCATATGTAGCAACAGCCAAGAAAAACAAGATGCTCAGCCGGCGTACATAGCGCACCCACTGTTCGCGACTGACCCACCACAGCAACACGGCAGTGCCCATGGGCAAGATGAAGTGCGTCATGTACGTGATCGCGAGCGGATATTCGTACCACGCAAGTTGTGAAGAAATGTTGAGGCGCTCTTGCAGCCACACGTTTGGGTCGGCACCAAAAAACATGATGCGGTCAATATCGCGAACCAAGGTTTTCTGAACAGGCACTCCCAGTTGGTCGGCAAGACCTCGGCTGTATTCATATGCAAACAACATGGCTGCAAACACCGACCAGTCGCGCAACATATTGCGCTGTGCGCGAAGTGGTTTGCCTACATTTGCAAAAACGAATGCGCCAAGAATCCACAGTGTGACTGCAATTCGGTCAACCGGTACGCCAAAGTGTTGCGCAGACCACAAAAATATGGCCACATACAGGCCAATTGAAATTTGTCGCGTGCGAGTGTTATCGAGTTGATTCTTCAAGTGCTCGCCGTACCAACACCTTGGCCAGGTGTGCGCGGTATTCGCTCGAAGCGTTTAAGTCGCTCTGTGGTTCTGCTTCGGCTGCAGCAAGTTCGGCTGCTTCAGCAATAGAAGCACCGCCTGCAAGTGCCGCACTAACGCTGGTTGCAAGAATTGGTGTTGATCCCATGTTGACCAAGGCAACACCGGAGTCTTTTCCATTGCGCCATGCAGCCACACCAACAATTGCCCAGTCCTGTGCTCGACGATTGAACTTTTGGAAACTCCAGCCACCTGTTGTTTTTGGAACGCGAATTTCAACGAGTAGTTCATCGGGTGCAAGTGCGCTTTCAAGAAATCCTTTATAGAAATCTTTCGCAGCAATTTCACGCTGACCATTTGGTCCTTGAACAACATACGTTGCACCAAGTGCAAGCGTGGTTGCTGGAAGGTCGCTTGCCGAGTCGGCGTGGGCGAGTGAGCCACCAATTGTTCCACGGTGACGAACCTGAGCGTCGCCAACATGGCTTGCTGCATGAGCAAGCAATGGCACGTGTTGAATCACGATGTCAGACTTTTCGACATCCATGTGTCGCGTAAGAGCGCCAATGGCAATATGGTTGCCGGCGTCCTTGATGTAGGACAGGTCGGTAATGCGACCAATGTCAATGAGCATGCTTGGCTGAGCCAAGCGAAGTTTCATTAATGGAATAAGGCTGTGGCCACCGGCGAGCAACTTTGCTTCATCGCCATATTCGCTAATCAGTGAAATAGCTTCTGCTGCCGAAGATGCTCGCTTCAGATCAAACTGTGCTGGAATCATGATCGGTCCTTATTTCTTTGCCGCTGCAAGAACGGATTGAACGATGTTGTGATAACCCGTGCATCGACACAAGTTGCCTTCAAGGCCAATACGAATGTCGTCTTCGGTTGGGTTGGCGTTCTCATTGAGTAAACCAACTGCTGCCATCACCATTCCCGGTGTGCAAAAGCCGCATTGCAGGCCGTGGTTTTCCATGAATGCTTGTTGCATTGGGTGCATGACACCGTCTTTGCTCATGCCCTCAATGGTGGTTACTGCGTAGCCATCGGCCTGTGCGGCCAAGATGGTGCAGCTCTTTACTGCTTCGCCGTTGAGGTGAACGGTGCATGCTCCACAACTTGAGGTATCGCAGCCAACGTTTGTGCCGGTGAGTTGCAAGGTTTCCCGAATGTAGTGAACCAAAAGCGTGCGTGG
>JBEAOI010000010.1:0-4380 GCA_041165005.1 Actinomycetota bacterium | reverse complement strand
CGCCGCTATGGAACTCATCGCAGTTGGATTCACTCGGTTGGATGCCTCGACACACAATGGAAAGCTCACAAGGAACTCGGGACTTGCTGCGGTCAGTGTTTGCTGGTTTTGCAACACGGTTCTCATCACTCGTGAGCGAAGAGGTGCTTGAACTCGGAAGCCATCTAGTTGCAAACATTGATGGGTACGACCGCGCGTTTCCAAACAATGAAACCATTGTGCATCGTGACTTTCGACTCGACAATTTGTTGTTTACGAAAACCCTTCATGGGACACAGGTGAAAGTTGTCGACTGGCAAACGGCAAGCATTTCGTCGGGTGCAACTGATCTCGCTTATTTCATTGGCGCGAGTTTTGCTTCCGAGCAACGGCGCGAAGTCGAGAACGAACTTGTTCACCGGTACCACGATGGGTTGGTGCAATCCGGCGTCGCAATGTCTTGGTCGGAAATGTGGGATCAGTATCGTCTGTTCGCAACTTCCGGTTACATCATGGCCATCGTTGCTTCTATGTTGGTGAAACAGACAGAGCGGGGAGATGCAATGTTCGCTGCGATGGCAAATCGGCACGGACAACAGATGATTGATTTGGAAACTTTGTCACTCTTTAGATAGGAAAACCAATGGCACTTTTTGATGCAGAAGATGAACGTTTCGGTCATCAACTTCCCGAACCGTTTCGAAATGTTGTTCATCACAACGACAGTTGGCGCGAAAGCTTGTTCTTCATCATGCACAAGCGCAACGAACCCGGAGATGTCATCATTTTGACGCTTGCGCATTTTCCGGCGCACAACGAAATGGATTCATTGCAACTCGGTCGTGTTGGCAGTTCGCCTGTAATGGCGCGACATGCACGAGCTACTGCAGCAGATCCGAATAATTGGAATGTTGGACCAGTTTCAATTGACATTGTTGAACCAAAAAAGAAAATTCATTTACTCGCTCGTAAATCTGATGCAACTCCAGTCGAACTCGACATCACTTTCACCGCACGAACTGCCCCGTATCAATTGCGACGGGGGACCATGAAGGCCGGCAACGAAGTGGTGTGGGATCAGACGCACATGTTTCAGAGCGGAACGTATAACGGCACCTATACGCATAATGGCAAAACCTATGAAGTTGACAACTGGTGGGGACAGCGTGACCATTCGTGGGGTGTGCGTGTGCACAACCGTTGTCCGATGTGGATGTGGACTCCAATTCAACTTGAAGAGGGTTTTCTGCAGGTGTGGCATTGGGAATACCCAAACGGTGCTCGCGTGTACACCGATGGCTGTTTCGCTCCAGTTGGCGGAGGAGATCCGATACCAGTCATTGCATTTGAGCATGACCTCCAATGGCAAGACGCGAATGGAAATGATGTTTCCTATGGGCAATTTGGCGAAGAAGTCGCTGGTCTTGCTGGCGTCTTATCGTTCACGCTTGAAGGTGGACGCAAAATCGTCGTAGAAGGTTCGGGCAGGTGGGCACAGCGTTACAGCAGTATCGCATTGAAGACGCCGAACGTACTCGGCGGTGGGCTTTCCGAAATGCAGGTCACCACTTCGGACGGCCAGCGCGGAAGTGCGATCTACGAATTGACAGGGCAGTGGCACCATCGATATTTCCCAATTGGTCGTGGGGAAAAGCTGCCGCCTTTAGGGATAACGCCGGGCGAATTACACTCGTGACATACATAAATAAGGAGCACTTGAATGAATAACGAACAGTTCGCAAAGGTGAAGAGCGGCAAAGGGTTCATTGCGGCACTCGATCAAAGTGGTGGCAGCACACCAAAAGCTTTGATGCTGTACGGCATTGAAGAGAGCGAGTATTCAGGTGACGAGCAGATGTATGACCTCATTCATGCCATGCGCACTCGAATCATCAAGAGCTCCGCATTTTCTGGCGAACGAGTATTGGGTGCCATCTTGTTTGAGATGACCATGGATCGCAAGATTGATGGCAAAGGTTCAGCAGAGTTTTTGTGGGAAGACAAAGGCGTTGTTCCGTTTTTGAAGATCGACAAAGGCTTGGCAGATGAAGCCGATGGTGTACAGGTAATGAAGCCAATGCCAGAGCTGAATGCGCTGCTGGAGCGCGCGAAGCAACATGGTGTGTTTGGAACCAAAATGCGCTCTGTTATCAAACTGGCAAACGAAAAAGGAATTAAGGCAGTCGTCAGTCAGCAGTTTGAAGTTGGAAAGCAAATCATTGCTGCGGGTCTTATTCCAATCATTGAACCAGAAGTAGACATCAAGAGCCCACAGAAGGCTGAAGCAGAAGCATTGATGAAGACCGCAATTCTGGCGGAGTTGAATGCGCTGTCAGCAGATCAAAACGTGATGTTGAAGCTCACACTTCCAAATACTGCCGGGTTCTTCGACGAACTCGTTGCGCACCCACGTGTTGTCCGAGTGGTTGCACTTTCTGGCGGTTACAGCCGCGCCGATGCAAACGTTGCACTTGCGAAAAACAAGGGAGTCATTGCAAGTTTCTCGCGTGCACTCACCGAAGGTTTGTCGGCAAAGCAGAGCGATGCAGAGTTTGATTCATTGCTGAATTCAGCAATTCAAGGAATCTACGACGCCTCAAACACCTGATGCGCAGGTAACTCCGGTTCCGCGAATGCCGCAGTAACCGTCGGGGTTTTTCGCCAGGTATTTCTGGTGATATTCCTCTGCAATGTAGAACGTGTCGAGCGGAGCAATTTCGGTGGTGATCGTTCCGTATCCCGCTGCAGTAAGGCCAGATTGGAAGCTTCTACATGACGACTGTGCTACCGCAGCCTGCTCGTCATTAGTTGTGTAAATAGTGCTGCGATATTGCGTACCAAAATCGTTGCCCTGACGCATGCCTTGGGTTGGGTCGTGGTTTTCCCAAAACACACTGAGCAACTCTGTGTAAGGGATAACCGCAGGATCGAACTTTACGAGGACAACTTCGGCGTGATGTGTTGTGCCGCTGCACACTTCTTTATATGAAGGATTTGTGGTGGTACCACCGGCGTAGCCAACGGCTGTTTCGGAAACTCCATTGAGCGACCAGAACAAACGCTCTGCTCCCCAGAAGCAACCCATGCCGAACACTGCAGTTTGTGTGTTGTCCATTCGCACAATGTAGTCCCGATTGGTAGCGTCTCTCCAGTGAAAACACGCCGCAGCGATATAGAAGGCATGCGTGCACTTGCCGTTGGGCTAGTGGTGTTGAATCATGCTGGGGTGCCGTGGTTATCCGGTGGATACATCGGCGTGGACGTTTTTTTCGTCATTTCTGGATTTTTGATTACCCAGTTGCTGATTGACGAAGCGGGTGAGCGCAGCTCAATCGACTTGCGTAGTTTTTGGGCGCGGCGCGCACGGCGAATTCTGCCGATGTCCATTGTGGTGACCCTTACAACAGTCATTGCTGGACTGTTCATGCTCGAGCCGGGAAAAATTCGAGAACTCAGTGCGGTCGGCTTAGGTGCACTTGGTTTCTGCGCCAACATTGTGCTTTTCTTCCGAACATCGGACTATCTGTCTGGCGTAACTGCGCCATCTCCGCTACGACATTTTTGGTCGCTTGCAGTTGAAGAGCAGTTTTATCTCCTGTGGCCCCTTGTCGTGCTTGGCGCGGTGAAATTCGGAAAGGCCAATTGGAAGAAGTGGCTTGTAGGAATTGGTGTTGGTGCAGGAGTTGCTTCTTTGGTCACTTCGATTTTGATCACCAAAGGTCACCCGGGTGCTGGCTACTACCTTCCGTATTCGCGGTTTTGGGAAATCAGTGCTGGTGCATTGCTGGCTCTTGCCGGAATTCGTTTCGACAAGATTCCAAACATCGCGAGGGCAGTTGGTGGGTGGCTTGGGTTAATTGCAATCATTGGATCTGCGGTTATTTTTTCTGAGTCCACCGTTTTTCCTGGTTACGCAGCGTTGCTTCCAATTGTTGCAACAGTATTGGTGCTTGTAGCGGGATCCGCAAAGTTCGGTCCGATTTCTTTGCTCTCGATTCAACCGCTCCAACTTCTTGGCGCGCGCAGCTATTCGATGTACCTGTGGCATTGGCCGTTACTCGTGTTAATTGAAGCACGATTTGGAATTCCGTCTGCGTGGGGGAAAGTGTGGATCGTGGTTGCAGCACTCGTACTATCTGCAATTTCATATCGCGCAATTGAACAACCTGTTCGTCACAACGCGTGGCTCTCGGCGGCTTCAATTCGAAGTTTGCTTGCTGCGGGTGTTGCGTTGTCGCTCAGTCTCTCTGCGGTAGTGGTGTTGTTTGCGGTAGCTCCACGAATTGATGCGGGGTCACTTGCATTGGCTGAAGCAGAACTGGCAAGTGAAGCCGGAGTTGCAGGAAGCACTGATAGCGCATCAAGCGGGCTTGGAGTGTTGCCGGATGTGAAACCAGTGAA
>JBEAOI010000009.1:0-4058 GCA_041165005.1 Actinomycetota bacterium | reverse complement strand
GGCCAAGCCCGCCAATAAGCGCCAGTATTCCGGCAAACATGACAAAGCGAATGAAATTGAACAAATTATTCAGGCCATGTCTCTGGTCGGCATCGTTATTCAGAATGCTCGTGACATCGGATGCGTTTGTTCCAATTGAAAACGCAAACGACCCTTGCACGGGGTGTGAGTCGGAGGAAGCAACTCGCCACACCACCACCCATGTGCCGTCGCCAAGTTTGTCAATGTTTGCGCGAACGGTTGAGTGATCATCTTCGTCACGAGTGGGTCGTGTTTCAAATACTTCTTTGCCGTCTTGATCCAAAATCTGGATGCGGGCAAAGACCACCCCAACAGGCTCATCGAAATACAGCACGATTTCGGAAGGAGAACTCGCCAACCACGAACTTGGCTTCGGTTCGCTTTCTTCCAGCCCTGCATGGGCACTTGCCGATCCCGCAGGCATCACGATTGATAAACAGATAGCAATGAGCGCGATGAGCCACGTACTTCTCACGCGCATGTTCACACCGAAATACTAGTAAGAGGGCACCTTTGGCAGACCTTCGACCTCGACTCTGCCTAAAAACCATGCAAGTCGCTCATTGGGTGAAAGCTGTAACGCACGTGCAGGTACAGGCGTAAGTCCCATTGGCTTACTTGCCCGCCACATCATGACTTGTCGATCGAGTTCCATTCGAACGTAGGTGGAATTCCAATTTGAAAACGTGAAGTTAAGCAACAGGTCGGCGTGATGCACTTCAACCTCACGCCACCTCAAGAACACAATGTCACTCATGGCAATAGATGCACCAGCGCTATTCACACCATGTCCTTGCCATCCTTCGCTGTTGGTTGCAGCCCACTGCCCCTCAAGTGCGTAAATGCTTTTGCGAACTGCACTAACCAAAGACTCTGCTGAATCGTGAGCGTGAGACTCAATCCCCTCTTTGCGAGCTTTTGCACCGCCAACATATTGCTCACCCACTTCACCACGAACTGCACATTGCAAAACATGTACGTGACTTTCTGCATTGCGCGCTAAGTGTGAAAGAACATGACCTCGTGTCCACCCCGGAAGCGCCGAGGGTTCGCGACATTGATCATCTGTCAACGAATCCAACGATTCCAACAGACGCTGATGCGACTCTGCGCAACCCGCAACATGAATATTTAGCGTGCGACCAAAATCGTCCATCACCGACAAAGGTAGTGGTTCGTCTAGCGAGAACTGACGCGCTGCGGGATGACAACGACCGTGCCGTCGTCTTCGTGATGCACGCGCGCAGAAACACCGTAAAACTCGGAGAGAATGTTCGGCTGCAACACTTCTTTTGCCGACCCCTCTGCAACCCGAGCACCCTGATGCATAAGTACCAGCCGGTCTGCATACATGCCAGCAAGCGTGAGGTCGTGCATTGCGGAGACAACAGTGAGGCCTTGTTCACGACGCAGTTTGTCCACTAGCTCTAATGCTTGCTGCTGATGCCCAATGTCGAGCGCACTCGTTGGTTCATCAAGCAAGAGCACCGGTGCTTCCTGAGCCAAGGCGCGAGCAATAACGAGACGCTGTAATTCTCCGCCCGACAGAGTGCCCAGTGAGCGTCGCGCAAATGTTGCCAAATCAAGGCGATCAAGCACTTCACCAACCACTTCTTTGTCGTGCTTTGACTCCCATGAAAAGTGACCAACATATGGGTTGCGTCCAAGCAACACATAATCAAACACATTCATGTCAAGAGGTATGAGCGGTGATTGAGGAACATACGCAATGTGTTGCGCTCGCCAACGAGCTGATGTTGCAGGAATCTCTTTCTGATCAATTGCAATGGAGCCCGAGTAAGGCACTAGCCCGGCAGCTGCTCGCAACACAGACGATTTGCCTGCACCATTTGGCCCAATAAGGCACAGCCACTCGCCCGAGTGCAGCAAGTCATTGAAACTTTGTACGGCTTCAATGCCGTTGTACGACACCTGCACATCGCAAAACCCGAGCGCGGTCATGCTGAGGTATTCCTTGTGCGAAGCAAATACAAAAAGAATGGTGCACCAAAAAACGCCGTGACGACACCGATTGGAGTTTCAGCCGGGTTTGCCAACACTCTGCTTGGTATGTCTGCGAATACGAGAAAAGCCGCACCAAGCAACACGCTGAGCGGAAGCACCTTGCGATAGCTGGCTCCCGCAAGTAATCGCACGGCATGCGGAACGATGATGCCCACAAAACCGATGAGACCACTCACAGCAACCACTGCCGAGGTGCCGAGCGTTGCAGCGAGCACAACAATCAAGCGAACGCGACGAACATTGATACCGAGTGCACTCGCCTCGTCGTCGCCAACACGAAGTACATCAAGCAGTCGACGATGCATGAACAACACACCTGTGCTGAGCAAAACATATGGAAGCACTAATCGAACATCGCCCCATGTTGCACTTGACAATCGTCCAAGAATCCAGGAATACACCTGGCGCACCACATCGGTATTGCGTTGCAGAATAAATGCCTGAATCGAGGTCGCTAACGAAGTCACAGCGACTCCAGCCAAAATCAGCGTTGTTGTGGACTGCGTAGTTCCAAACGCAGTGCCCACCACATAAGTCACTAACACTGCAACAAGCGCGCCAATGAAAGCCGCTAGAGGAAGTGGATCAACGATCCAGTTCTCGGTTGCCCCTCGCTGAAACGCAAATACCAATGTGGCCCCTAATCCCGCACCTGCGGCCACACCAAGTAAATACGGATCAACGAGAGGGTTCCGAAACACTCCCTGATAACTCGCTCCAGAAATGGACAACATTGATCCAACAATTGCTGCCAGCACCACACGTGGCGTCCGAATCAACCACACGATGTTCCAATCTTGTTCTGAAACACCACTATCAATTCGGATGAACGGTAAGCGATCAAGGAACTCGAGAGGGATCCTCCACCATGTTGGACCAGCAGGTCCGATCATGGTGCCCACGATCATTGCAACAAGCAACAGCACCCCACCGAACACAAACCAAGTGCGGTTACGGTTCACGAATTTGCAGCAGCGACTGCATCACGAATTGCCGTGATGAGTTCAAGTACTCGTGGTCCCCAACGCGATGCGACATCATCGTCAAGCTCGACTACTTGATTTGCTGTTACTGCCTTCAAGCCACCCCAACCATCACGCGCAGCAACTGTTGTTGCATCTTGCGCGCAGCACTTGGTGTCGGCAAGGAAAATAAAATCTGGATCAGCAGACACGATGACCTCTGCAGATAGCTGCGGGTAATCATTTCCAGTCTCAACGTTGTCAGCGATATTGCGCATGCCGAACAGATTAAAAATCTGACCAACAAACGTATTTGACGTCACCGAATAGTACGTGTTGTCGAGTTCGTAGTAATACGACAACGGTGGCTCAGAGAACTTCACCGATGCAACTGCTTCTTCAATTCCTGTTTGCAAAGTCTTTGAAACTTCAATTGCCTTTTGACTATTTCCAGTGAGCACTCCAAGTTGTTCAATTTGCTCATACACATTTTCAATGCTCATCGCAGCACCGGCTACGAACACTGGAATGTCGAGCGTGCTCAACTGCTCAACCAGACTTCCTGGATCGTAGGAAATGATCACCAAGTCAGGTGTGTATCCACTAATTGCTTCAATGTTTGGCTCAAAACCCGACAATGGTGTGCCGAGCGCGACCGCTTCTGCTGGGTAGTTGGAGTACTCGTCTACAGCAACAACTTGTGGTCCTGCCCCAATTGCGTACAACATTTCTGTTGCCGTTGGCGACAACGAAATAATTCGAGTTGGCTGAGCATCAAGGGTGAGATCACCGACTGTTACCGGAAATACATCCGCAGTAACTGCAACGGTGTCGCCTGACGTTTCACTTGACGACCCACAACTTGCCACAACGGCAGTGAGGGAAAGAAAAAGACCGGCAATGCCGGCCTTGATGAACTTGTTCATATATTCTCCTTGCTCTTCTTGCGAGAGCGGTTGATGTAGCTACGCATTAGGCGACCGGACTGACAATTTCCCCAATAAATATTGGAGTCTTTGCATTACCGTTGCGGGACAGTGCCGGAATCTC
>JBEAOI010000008.1:0-4987 GCA_041165005.1 Actinomycetota bacterium | reverse complement strand
CGCAACAGTCGGTTTGCAATACGAGGCGTACCCCGCGAGCGTCGTGCAATTTCCGAAGCACCTTGGTCGTCAATCGTTACATCCAAGATTCCGGCTGCACGTCGGACGATGCGTTGCAGTTCTTCATCGTCGTAGTAGTCAAGTCGAGCAACGAGACCGAAACGGTCTCGCAGTGGCCCGGTGATCATTCCCGTTCGGGTGGTGGCACCAATCAGTGTGAACCGCGGCAGGGTAAGTCGGATAGACGATGCTGCAGGACCTTTTCCTACAACGATGTCAATCTGGAAGTCCTCCATCGCCGGATACAAGATCTCTTCAACAGTCCGCGACAATCGATGAATTTCGTCAATAAACAACACATCGTTTGGCTCGAGCTTCGTCAAAATTGCTGCTAGGTCGCCTGCGCGTTCGAGCGCTGGGCCAGACGTGATGTGAATGTGAGCATTCATTTCCGAGGCAACGATGGACGCCATTGTTGTTTTGCCAAGCCCTGGTGGACCAGCCAACAAAATGTGGTCAGCAGCTTGACCTCGACGACGAGCAGCTTCAAGCACAATCCCGAGATGCTCTTTTAGTTCACGCTGCCCGACAAACTCATCGAGCGACTTGGGTCGCAAGCCAGTTTCGTCGGCTTGTTCAATAGAGTCCTCTGCCCGATACTGCGGATCTACAAATTCTTCACGCACGACGAACTCCTAGCGCATTCAATGCTTGTCGCAATACATTTTCGGCGGTATCGGTTGCCGAGAGGTCGCGCAATACTTCGCGTATCTCTTCATTTGAGTATCCAAGTCCAGTGAGAGCTTCTCGCACATCAGTCATCACCGATGTGCCAACCGTTTTCCCATTGACGAGTGAATCAAGCACAGGCAACTGAAGCTTGCCGCGCAATTCGATGAGCAAACGCTCAGCAGTCTTTTTCCCTACGCCAGGAACCAAAGTAAGTGCACCATGATCGTTTGTGGCGACTATGTCAATCAGCGCTCGAGGCGTGTGCGTGGCCAAGATTGACATCGCCATGCTTGGTCCGATGCCGTGTGTTGCAATCAAGGTGTTGAATGCAACACGCTCATCTTTTTCAAGAAATCCGAAGAGGGTTTGTGCATCTTCACGAATGTGGTGGTACACGTGCATAAACGCTTGCGAAGTTGGTTCAAGTTCGGCAAGCGTGCGTGGGGTGACATGCACCAAGAATCCAACACCGCCGACATCGAACAACACGGTTGAATCGGCATTGCGTTCAACAACAGTTCCCCGCAATGAACCAATCATTACTTGGCACCCAACGTTGCTCGCCTCAGGCTGTTTGCTAACGGCGAAACTGCAAGATGACACAATGCAACAGCAGCAGCGTCTGCTGCGTCTGCAGGTGTTGGTAGCACGCTGAGACCCAACCTTCGCTGCACCATTTTCTGCACTTGAAGTTTGTTTGCAGTACCCGAACCTGCAACCGAGCTCTTCACTTGGCTTGGTGTGTACTGCACCACTTCAATGCCCAATTTGTATGCAAGCGCAAGCACCAAGCCACTTGCCTGCCCAACGCTCATCGCAGTGCGCACATTGTTTTGAAAAAACACCTGCTCAACCGCGATCGCAGTTGGCTTTACCTCACTAATCAACGCTTCCAAGTCGCACTGCAACAAAGCCAATCGACGAGGCAATGAGTCTTCTTTAGGAGAAGACAGGACTCCCATAGAGATTGATTCAACGGACCCACCCGCGCGCGGAGCAAGGGCGGCGTAGCCACAACGCGTAAGGCCAGGGTCAATGCCCAAAACCACACCAGACGTTGAGGCGAACATATGTTCAAGCCTAGTTGGGGCTAGTGGCCGAGTTTGGCCTTTTCTACAGCTGCCACCAACTCATCCACCGAGCGGAAGGAAAGCCCTGCAAGGGCGCGGTGAACATACCGAACCACACCAGAACCGTCAATGACAAACACGCTTCGACGAGGAAAGCCAAGCGGACCGAGAATGCCATATTCCTTAGAAACCGATTTGTCAACATCGGCAAGAAGAGGAAACGAGAATCCGTGCTT
This sequence comes from Actinomycetota bacterium, assembly GCA_041165005.1. Classification (GTDB taxonomy): domain Bacteria; phylum Actinomycetota; class Acidimicrobiia; order Acidimicrobiales; family Ilumatobacteraceae; genus UBA3006. The sequence goes on along the minus strand of JBEAOI010000008.1, from coordinate 2,949 downwards.
GCCGGAAAACTCGTCATGACTCTCGACGTCTTGCGACGAGATACCAATCACCTGAGCGCCGACGGATTCGAATTGGCTCATTTCATTGTTGTACGAGCACAGTTGCTTTGTGCAAACAGGCGTGTTATCTCCTGGATAAAACACCAACACCACTGGCTTGCCTGCGTAATCAGAGAGTGAGTACGACTTTCCACCAGTTCCCTGCAGTGTGAATTGCGGTGCTTGATCTCCAACGCTGAGTGTCATTGCGCTACCTCGTTCAATAGTTCATCGGAAATGTCAAAGTTTGCATACACATCTTGTACGTCATCGTTGTCTTCAAGATCGTCCATGATTTTCAAAATTGCCTTCGCATCATCTGCGGCAGTAACGGCAACGCTCATTGACGAAACCATGGTGCTTACTGCTGATACTACGTTCATTCCCGCACCTTCGAGCGCAGTTTTCAACTCAAACACTGTGGTTGAGTCGCACGTGACACGCCATGAGTCACCATCATCAACAACATCTTCTGCCCCATGATCAAGCGCGACAAGCATCACATCGTCTTCACTGATGTTCTTTTCAATTTGCACGATTCCTTTGCGTGAAAACTGCCAAGCCACGGCTCCTGGCTCTGCCAACGCACCACCCGATTTGCTGAACGCCATACGCACGTCTGCTGCAGTGCGATTTCGATTGTTTGTCAAGGCATCGACCAACATCGCCACACCGCCAGGTGCGTATCCTTCGTACGTCACTGTTTCAAATGCTGCACCTGTTTGTTCTCCAAGACCTCGCTTAATCGCGCGATCAATGGCGTCATTCGTCATATGCGCAGCTTTGGCTTTTTGGATAATGGTTCGCAGCGTGGCATTACTTGAGGGGTCGCCACCGCCTTCACGTGTGGCTACTTCAAGTTGACGCGACATCTTGGCAAAGATTTTTCCGCGCGCGGCATCGATCGCGCCTTTCTTGCGTTTAATTGTTGCCCATTTGGAGTGACCGGACACCGTTATACCTCCTGCAGTAAACCGATAAACATTGAATGAATACGTGCGTCGCTCGTAAGTTCAGGATGAAATGAAGCCACCATCACCGAACCTTGCCGAGCCAAAACAACATCTTCGTTGTGACGCGCTAATACCGTCACTTCCTCACCCAGTCGCGCAATCTGTGGCGCACGAATGAACACTGCGTGGAAGTCTTCGACCATACCGGCAAGCGCAATATCGGTTTCGAAACTGTCAATTTGTCGACCGTACGCATTGCGTTTCACATCAATGTCAATTGCGCCGAAACTTCTCTGATCCGATCGCCCGTCGAGCACTCCTTTTGCCAGCAAAATCATTCCAGCGCACGTGCCAAACACAGGCATCCCCTGCTTCAACCTTGCGTCAATCGAATTGAATAACCCAGATGTCTGTAGCAAGTGCGACATTGTGGTGGACTCACCACCGGGCATCACCAGGGCGTCAACTACATCCAAATCTGATGGGGTACGAACCTGAACTGATTCAACGCCAAGATCGCGCAACACGTGCTGATGGGCTTCGAAAGCGCCCTGCAATGCAAGAACGCCAACTACGCGAGACAAGAGGTGCTGCTTTACCAGCCGCGGTCGGCGTAGCGCTCGTTGATCTTGTCCATACCAATACCGGTCATTGGCGCACCAAGATTGCGACTTACTTTCGCCAACAGATGAGCGTCGCGGAAGTGCGCAGTTGCTTCAACAATTGCTTTCGCGCGTGGTGACGGATCATCGCTCTTGAAAATTCCTGACCCAACGAACACGGCCTCGGCACCAAGTTGCATTGCAAGTGCTGCGTCTGCAGGAGTGGCAATTCCACCCGCGCAGAAAATTGGTACCTGCAACTTGCCAGTCTCAGCAATTTCTTGCACGAGTGGCAATGGCGCGCCAAGCTTCTTTGCCCAGTCAAACAACTCGGCTGAGTCGGCTTGTGTGATTCGGCGAATGTCACCAAAAATGCTGCGCAAGTGACGGACAGCTTCAACAACGTTCCCTGTTCCTGCTTCGCCCTTCGAACGAATAAGCGCAGCGCCTTCACTGATACGACGAAGTGCTTCGCCAAGATTTGTCGCTCCACACACGAATGGTGAAGTGAATGCAAACTTGTCAATGTGATGCGTTTCGTCGGCAGGTGTGAGAACTTCAGACTCATCGATGAAGTCCACCCCTAGTGCTTCAAGAATCTGGGCCTCGACAAAATGACCAATTCGAGCTTTTGCCATGACCGGAATGGTGACAACGGCTTTGATGCCCTCAATCATTTCCGGATCGCTCATGCGAGCAACGCCACCATCGCGACGAATGTCGGCAGGAACTCGCTCGAGGGCCATCACCGCAGTAGCACCCGCATCTTCGGCGATCTTTGCTTGCTCAGGGTTAACAACGTCCATAATGACGCCACCCTTCAGCATTTCTGCCAAGCCACGATTAACTTTCATTGGCCCAGAAGCCGAGTTTGCCTTACTTGTCGTCATGGCCTTAAGCGTACCGACCAAGCCCGCTTGACCCATAAGCCAACTCGGGGAAATCCCCAAAGTGAATTACGGGAATTTCACCTCGTCCTGTGACATACCCGAAAGAACAACTGCGGTTTTTCCAGCACGTGCAACTTCAACAAAAGTCTGACCAGGCGTCAATTTAACGATGCCACCAGCAGAGTCCTTCAGTTCAAATGGCTTCAGGCGATCGGTGCGCGACCATGTGCCTTCGTACACAACTCCATTGGTAAACACGTAAGCCTTACCAGAACCAAGCGTTTTCGAAATCGGACTGTATGTATTGGTGTACTCAACTTCAAGAACAATCACGTTTGGAACCGACAATGCAACATCTGCAGGGTCGACAACAACGGTTCCATCTTGAGTGCGCACCCATTCCTTCGCAGTTGCATCCCAGTCCCATTGCACCTTGACACCGTCCATCGATACTTTGAGTCCAAG
>JBEAOI010000007.1:0-3405 GCA_041165005.1 Actinomycetota bacterium | reverse complement strand
CAAATCATGATCTTGCATCGCGGGTCGCCAGCGCCAGAGATGTAGTACTTCTCTCCATTGATGAGCCACTCATCGCCATCAAGTTCTGCGCGGCATTCCAAATTCTTTGCATCTGATGACGCCACATCTGGCTCAGTCATTGCATATGCCGAACGAATTTCACCAGCAAGCAGTGGCTTCAACCACTTCTCTTTTTGTTCTGGCGTACCAACGCGCTCCAACACTTCCATGTTGCCGGTGTCTGGTGCACTGCAGTTCATTGCCTCGGATGCAATTGGGTTCTTTCCAAGCTCCACAGCGATGTACGCATAGTCAAGGTTTGACAAACCCTCACCAGTTTCAGCATTTGGCAAAAAGAAGTTCCACAAACCCTTCGCACGTGCTTTGCGCTTCAGTTCTTCTAGGACTTCAAGTTGCCCTTCTCCGTACTGCCAGCGATCTGGTCGACCTTCGCCAAGCGCAAAATACTTTTCGGTAACTGGTTCAACTTCGTTCGCAATAAATTCCTTCACCGCGTTGTACAACGGAACTGCTTTGGCCGACATGGCCAAGTTCATTGCATCGTCAGTGGTGATTCCTGAATACATTCCGGGTGCTGGCATGCCCCCACGATACCCCTGAAGGTTTAGGAGGTCTTAGTTGAGGATGACAAGAGGGATTTCTCGGTCGGTGCGTTGCTGATACCCGGCATATCCCTTGTACTGCTTCTCCACAATCGGCCACATTCGAGCACGTTCCTCCGCAGTTGCGGTGCGTGCTGTCATCATCTTGTTTGGACCGCCTTTGTAACGCACCTGAACCTGTGGGTTAGCAACCAAATTCAGATACCACGCAGGGTGAAAATCATCTCCTCCGCGTGAGGCAACGATCACGATTGATTCACCTTCTTGAATTGGCGAGGTCAACATGCAGCTACGAGGTTTGCCGCTCTTTCGACCAATGGTGGTCAATTCAAGCACCGGCATATTGCCAGCTGTCCAGCCCGCTTTGCCACGCGTAACTCCGAGGATGAAACGGTGAATGCCGTTCATGGATTTGAGAGCAAAATTACTTGGCATCAGTGCACCGGCATTCCGTCAGCGGCACCAACAACTCCCGACACATATTTCGGTTTGAAGAGCAATACAAATGAAAGTCCTGCAATGCCAATGCACACAGATGCAACTATAAGCGGTTGGCTCGATGTGATTGACGTAGTGATGTAACCAACTAATACTGCTGCAGGCACTTGGGAAAGACTGGACACGCTGGAATAGATCCCCATAGCTTCACCCTGTTTGCCCATTTCCGCAGAGCGACTAATGAGGCTTGACGTGTTCGCCATGCAGAGTCCATTGAAGATGGCGAAGAATGGAATGACCATATACAAGTACATCGAACTTGTCGTTGGAGTGAAGAAATAGATCAACATCATTGCGCCAGTTCCAAACATGGAGAACTTCAACACTTTGAAGTCCACAAGTTTCTTTGCCACTCGACCTACGACTAGCCCTTGCGAAAGTGCAATGCAAAGACCCACAATTGCGAAATAGTCACCAATTTTTGACGAGCTGAAACTGAACTTGTTGCGCAGGTACACGCCAAAGAACGTGGTGAAGAATGTAAATCCTGCACTAAACAAGAAACTTGAGATCAGAATGACACGCAAGCGGTCTGAAGCGAATCCATTCACCACATTGTTTAATGACTGTCCAACTCTGATTTTTCCACCATGGAACTTTTCTTTAATCGTTTCAGGGAATGTGGTGAGAACGGCAGTGCAGTTCAGCAAAGCCAGAATTGCGGCAAACCAAAACGGTGTGGTCGCACCGAACCAATGAGGTGTGTCAAACAGACCATAGAAACTCACGCTCGGCGAACTGAGCTTGCCTCCCAAATAGGGTCCGATAATGAAGCCCATCCCAAAAGCAGCTCCCATATAGCCAAAGTTCTTTGCTCTGTTTTCATGTGTGCTGATGTCACCAATTGCGGCTTGTGCAACTGCCAGGTTTCCACCTGTCAAACCATCAAGCCCACGAGCAGCAAACAGCAATGGCAGGTTGCCAGTGCTAATTCCGATCGCAAAGATTACGTAACCAATCGCTGTGCCGAAAATAGAAAGCGCAAGTACCGGTCGACGTCCGTGACGGTCTGATAACTGACCGAGAATCGGCGCCGCAATAAACATGCAGAACGGATAAATGGCCTGCAACCAACCAAGCATGATCATCCCTTGTGAGAACGACCAACTTTCTGGTGTCACTCGAAATGGCCCATCGGTAATCAGCAATGGGAAGACGGGAATCAAGATTCCAAACCCAAGAAGGTCAATGAAGACTGTGGTGAATATTGCCAACATTGGGTTCTTGCGCATACAAAGACCCTAGTCTTGATCGCATGAAAGACATCTTTTCTTTGAACGGCAAGGTTGCACTCGTTACAGGCGGATCACGTGGAATTGGAGCGATGATCGTGCAAGGGTTTCTTGAACATGGTTGTTCGCGTGTGTATATCACTGCTCGAAAAGCAGCGCAGTGTGATGCTGCAGCGAAAGAATTGTCCATGTACGGCGAATGCATCTCTATTCCAGGAGACGTATCAACGCAAGAAGGAATCGCCGCGCTTGTTGCCGAAATCTCCAAGCGGGAATCAAAGCTTGACATTTTGGTGAACAATGCAGGTGCTGCATGGGGCGCCGAATTTGACGAGTTCCCTGAAAGCGGCTGGGACAAAACGGTGGACCTCAACATGAAAACTCCGTTCTTCCTCACGCAAGCACTTGCTCCACTGCTTCGCGCAGCATCGTCAAAAGATCGCTTGGCCAAAGTCATCAACATCGCATCAATTGATGGTGTGTCGGTCAACGCAATGGAGACCTACCCATACGCCGCAAGCAAAGCCGGACTCATTCACATGACCAAGCGCATGGCGCTTCGTCTGATCAAAGACAACATCGGCGTTTCTGCAATTGCCCCAGGTGCATTTGCATCAGAAATGAACAAGGCGGCGCGCGATCATGGTGATGCAATTTCAGCAGCGATTCCTGCCGGACGCATCGGCACTCCAGAAGACATGGCCGGCGCCGCTATTTACCTTGCATCACGAGCCGGCGACTATGTCGTTGGTTCGACCGTCATCGTCGACGGCGGAGTGACCTACGCGCGATAAATCGCAGTTAGTGCTTATAACGCGCTAGCGCGTCTTGAATTTCTTTAGTTGCAGCGTCGCGGCCTTCCCAGCCCTTCACCGTTGTGTCCTTATTTGGTTCAAGCAACTTGTAAACCTCAAAAAAGTTTCCAACTTCGTCGAGCAAATGCTCCGGCAAGTCTTCAATGTCTTGATATGCCGCATAACGCGGGTCATGCGAAGCAACGCACAGCACCTTGGCATCTGGACCTTTTTCATCCGACATCCAGAACACGGCAA
>JBEAOI010000006.1:0-10756 GCA_041165005.1 Actinomycetota bacterium | reverse complement strand
GACCCAAATTCAACTGGTGCAAAGGCGTATCGAGCAGTGGCATTGGAGGTGAGTGGTGGCGCGCAAATCGGGACTCGGTAGAGGGTTAGATGCGTTGATTCCAACGGGATCAACCGTGATGCCACCGCGCGATGGTGGCGGCTCGGGAACAGGGCTGCAGGAAATTTCAGTTTCCTCCATTGACCCAAACCCAAATCAACCACGAAATCACTTCGACGAGGACGCACTCGCAGAGCTTTCTGCGTCAATTAAGGCAATTGGTTTGTTGCAGCCGGTTTTGGTTCGCCCTTCATCAACTCCAGACCGTTTTGAACTCATTGCTGGAGAACGTCGTTGGCGGGCTTCCAAACGGGCGGGATTGTCCACCATCCCGGCCATTGTTCGGGTTACCGATGATGTGTCATCGGTAGAACAAGCGCTGGTCGAAAACCTTCACCGTCAAGACCTCACACCACTTGAAGAAGCAGCTGCGTATCAGCAGTTACTTGAAGACTTCTCCATGACCCACGAACAAGTGGCTGCCAAGGTGGGCAAAAGCCGTTCAGCAATCACCAACTCGCTTCGCTTGCTGACCTTGCCTCCAACGATTCAGCAATATCTTGCCGAAGGGCGGTTGTCGGCTGGTCACGCCAAAGCCCTACTTGGTACACCTGATCGCGCCTTGCAAGAATCACTTGCACGACTAGCGGTTGAACAAAGCCTGACGGTCCGCGGACTTGAAGAGGCAGTGCGAAATGCGGTGAACCCTGGCGCAGCATCAACAACGGTTACTCCAAAACCGGGAACCACCGGTGCAAAACCAAAGACAGGAACCCCGGGACGAGTCAATCTCGTGAAGGAACCTGGTCTACACGAGCTTGAGGAATTGTTGTCTGAACACCTCGCCACACCTGTGACGGTGACGTTGTCGGGCAAGCACGGAAAAATGGTGGTGGAGTTTGCCGACCTTGAGGACCTTGAGCGAATTTACCGATTGATGACCGAAGGCCCCGACCTCGACGAGTAAACCCATATCAGTCTTGGGTAAAGGTTTACCGTGAAGACGAACTTGAGATTGTGCACAGAGTGTGCATAAACCTGTGGATAACTTTTATAGCGGCTGATTGCTCCATTGTGTAATGGCTTGAGCCAACGCCGGAACCATTCCAAGGACTTGGTCACTCTCATCTTCTTGGCCAATGGTGCACATCACGGCTGGCATTCGTGTTTCACGGAGAACTGGAAGCTGCATGCCACCCACTGCAATCATTAGCGCACCGGCCGCCAAACGGACGCTCTCGGCACACAACTCTGCCGCAACTTTGCCGCCGGCTGAAACAAACGAGTCCGTTTCGTAAAAGGCAAAGTGCACCCCATGTGTTGAGGCACGTGAAACGCCGAGGTACAAATCGGCACCAAAGGAGTTTGCCGTTCGTGCATGAGCATGAGGGTCTGCGTTTTCAATAGTCATTACATCATCACCGCGATTGCGTAACTCTCGCACCAGCAGGCGAGTGAGACGGGTGTTGTTATCGAAACAGCCAATCACAATGCGCGGGCGTTCAGTGTTGTGTTGCGCAGTGAGCAAAGTTTCATATTCACGCACGGTCACGATGCCAGGACCTTCACCACTTTGGCTACTCGTTCGCTCTAGCGCACGAATTGAGTTGACTCCGCAAATTCCGTCAGCAGTGATTCCGTAGTTTTGCTGAAACTCGGTAAGCGCACGCAAGGTGTTTGGCCCAAAAATTCCATCTGCGCGGCCGCAGTCAAAACCCAATTTGGCCAACACTGTCTGCATGGCTTGAACGTCGTCACCACGCATGTGAGGAGAAGTTAAATACAGCAGTCGTGCACCCAACACCCACGATGACTCCACAAGGGTTGTCCAGGTGAGATGGTCGCATGTTCCGGTTACAGGTAAGCCGCGAAGTTGTTGAAACTCTGCAACTACTTGTTCGGTGCGAACGCAATACACCCCCAACTCAAACGTGTCTGGTGCAAGCAAGTTTGCAGCAACGAGTCGACGCTGAAGATCGTGTACGGCTGTGCCGCGACTACCTTGCGCTAGCGGGAGTTCGGAAGAAATTCTGCGAGCTCCTGTAGCAACTTGCCCTTACCAACAGCTCCAACCAAACGCTTTGCAGCTTCACCCTTATTGAACACAATGAGTGTTGGAATGCTCATGACATTGAAGCGCATGGCGATGTCGCCGTAGTCATCAACATTGAGTTTTGCAATAGTGATGTTTCCTGCTTGCTCGGTTGCAATTTCTGCAAGCACAGGCGCAATGGCCTTGCATGGTCCGCACCATTCGGCCCAAAAGTCAACCAAAATAGGGGTGTCTGAGCTACCAATGGTTTCGTCAAAATTTGCAGATGTAAGCGTGGTGATTGATTGAGCCATAACGAGTCCTTCGAAGTTGTGTACTGAAATAGTACTGACTGCGAGACGCGAACGCGTGAAACTTCTGTAGGTGTGACCGATTAGTGCTGGTGCTCTAACCAACGCTCACTATCAATTGCAGCCATACAACCCGAACCTGCAGCGGTAATTGCTTGTCGGTAGGTGTGGTCTTGCACGTCTCCGCAGGCGAAGACGCCCTCAATGTTGGTGTAGGTCGAACCTGGTTTAGTAATCAGGTAACCAGAGTCCTCCATGTCAAGCACACCCTTGAATAAGTCGGTGTTCGGACGGTGTCCGATAGCAATGAAAATTCCGGTGACACCGAGCTCACTAGTTGCGCCGGTTTGAGTGTCGGTCAGCTCTATTCCAGTTACTTTGTCGTCGCCGTGAATTTTTGACACGGTTGAATTCCAGATAATCGAAATCTTTTCATTTGCAAGTGCGCGGTCCTGCATAATTTTTGAAGCACGCAGCGCATCTCGACGAACAATCAAATGCACCTTTGATGCGAACTTGGTAAGAAATTGCGCTTCTTCAAGCGCAGAGTCTCCACCTCCAACAACTGCAATTTCTTGACCACGGAAGAAAAACCCGTCGCACGTTGCACATGTGGACAAACCATGACCAATCAATCGTGGTTCTTCAGGAAGGCCCAACATCAACGACTGTGCGCCAGTGCTCACGATGACGCTGTCGGCGCTGTATTCCGTTTCGCGAACCCATGCGCGGAATGGTCGACTAGAGAAATCAACGCGAGTGACTTTCTCGGTAATGAATTCGGCACCAAATCGGGCTGCTTGCTCGCGACAACGAGTCATAAGTTCTGGGCCCATAATGCCTTCGGGAAAACCAGGAAAGTTTTCTACTTCGGTGGTGAGCATGAGTTGGCCACCTGGTTGATCTGAGGTTGAGCTTGGCTCACCCTCAATAACCAAAGGAAGCAATCCGGCTCGTGCCGTATAGATGGCAGCAGTAAGACCGGCTGGGCCCGAACCAATAATTAAAACTTTGTGATGAATTGCCATAAGAAAAACAGCGCCTTTGTCGTGAGAGTTGCAAAAAACTTAGTCGCGCGGGCGACGTTTACGCATGCCCAATGCCCCAAGGGCTAAGAAAATAGCACCGAGGACGAAATAGGCAACCCACACGGCGGTGTCATGGCTTAGCCACACATCACCAAGTGAAACGAGGGCACGCATGATTCCAATGAGCAAGATCACGACACAGAACAAGACCCCAACAAGAGCCATCGTTCCAAAAACCAGTCCACGGATAATGGCAATGAGTGGTCGCGTGGTGTGATCACGCACGAAACCAATCCATCGGTCGATGAAATCGACGACTGCCTTGGACCAGTTTGGGTCGGAGAATGGATTAGAAACCATTGAGTTCAGGCTAACCCTCGGTGAAGGCCACACCTGCGAGGACACCCTGGTATGGGTTCGATGCACTGCAGTTCGCGCTCTTTCCTGCTTCGCGAATTTTTATCAGGATGAATTGGGCTGGTGTAGAGATAACAAAACTTGCTCGTTCACGTTTGGTGTTGTAGCCGGCATCAATGCTTGAGCCCCATTGATTGATGTCGGTTGGTGCAGTCTCGGCAGAAGCAAAGACATCAATAGCCCACGGCGCATTCTGCATTCCCACTCGCAAGGTGCCAGTTGCCGCTCGGTTGAGCTGAACTACTAATCCAACAAATTCTTTACTGCCAAAATATTGATTGTCATAACACGATGTGGACCACATGGTTGCTGCATTGCCGTCAAGCAAGTTCGGGAGCAACTCATCATTTTCCACACCATCGTCACCCAGTGGATCAAACGTAGAAATTGACGCAATTGTTGCTGGTTCAACAACTGCTGCCGGTTCAGGAACTGCAGCAAGTTCTGTTGCGCTGTTTCCAGAGACTCGCCACAAGGCCACACCAGCAATCAGGCTGAGTGCAATGAGGCCAACAAACATTCTGCGAAGTGCAAACGGAGGTGCAGGCTGCAGTTGCCGCTGCTCACCACGTGGTGGTGTCACCGGGCGAACTGGTTCGCGCGGAGTAAACACCTCTTCTTCAAGAGAGATTCCCGAAGGCGGCGTGAGCTCGGTGGTCTTATCGTGTGCGCCAGTGAGGGCAGAGTGCAACGCAACTTTAGTTTCATACCCCGTTGCGAAACGATGCTCAGGATTTCGCGACAACAGTTTGTGAATAACTTTGACAAGTTGTGGTGACAGTGAAGGTCGAAGTCGAGCAAGGTCTGTCGGTTCGCGCTGCAGGCGAGCCAGGGCAGTGTCGGCATCCGACTCACCAAGAAACGGAACCTTTCCAGCCAAGCACTCATAGAGCACAAGACCCAATGAATACAGGTCGGATCGACCATCCAAAGGTTTTCCACGAACTTGTTCGGGGGCTAAGTATTTTGCTGTTCCCATCATGATGTTGTCATGAGTGAGATCAGCCTCGGTCGACGTCATTGCTTTTGCAATTCCAAAATCAGTGAGCAACACTCGGCCTTCTGGGGTGAGCAAAATATTTCCTGGCTTTACGTCGCGATGAATGAAGTTTTTGTTATGTGCTTCATCCAACGCAGCAGCGATTGACATACCGATGTGGATCGTGAGTTTTGGTCCTAGTCGTTGTTGTTTGTCAAGCAACTCACGCAAGCTTTTTCCTTTGACGTATTGCATGATTACTGCTTGCTGACCGTTGTGTTCGATGCAGTCATACACAGCAACAATGTTTTGATGTGTAATGCCCGCACACGCAATTGCTTCGCGTCGAAAACGTTCTGCCAACGTTGCATCATTAACCAGATGCGGGCGCAAGAGTTTCACTGCAACTTTGCGATCAAGGAATGTGTCTTTAGCAAGCCACACCACAGCCATCCCACCGTGAGCAATCTTGCTCTCTAAGAGATAGCGGCCTCCAATGAGACCAGGGAGTACGCCTTTTTCATTCATCGCTGTGAAGCGACGCTAGTGCTGTAACCCCTTATGAATCGGGGATATCTCCGCCGAAAACCAACGTTTCGTCGTTACGGTTTGGTGTGAAACGCAACGCCGATCGTTCCGGCACCCGTGTGTGTGCCAACAATCGGTCCAATGTCGCCAACGACGATGTCGCCCGAATAGATTTCGCGAAGGTTTTCGACGAATGCCGCGAAATCGGTGCAATTTGCTTGCAAAACGGCAAGGTTTTCGATTGGACCTGCTTCACGAACCTTTTCAAGCAAGAAAGCCAAGGCTTTGCTTCGTGTGCGTTGTTTTCCGCCTTCTTCGATTTTGCCATCAATTACTTCAATGATGGGTTTGATTGATAACGCAGAAGCAAGCATTGCTTTTGCTCCACCAATTCGGCCACCTTTTTTCAAATTCTCCAGAGTGTCAAGAGCACCCCACACCTTTGATCGCTGGGCGAAGGTCTCTCCAGCAAGTGCAACCTCTTCAAGTGATGCACCAGTCGCGGCGAGTTTGGCACATGCAACGACGGTGATGCCCTGGCCCATGCTCGCTGAGCGGCTATCAACGACCCGAACTGAAATATGTCCAGCAACCGCTTTGGCTGCAAGCTCGGCACTTTGCATAGTGGCGGAAAGAACTCCAGACAATGCAATCATCACAATTCCTGTCGCACCTTCTGCGGCAAGTTTCCGAAACTCTGCTTCAAATTGGCCAGGTGATGGCGCCGCAGTTTCAGGCAGTACTGGTGATGAATCGCAACGAGTCCAAAACTGCTCGGTGGTTAAATCTTGTCGATCAATGAATTCATGTTCACCGAAACGTACAGAAAGCGGAACAATAGAAATCTTGTGCTGATCGATGAGGTATTGAGGTAAGTCGCAAGCGCTGTCGGTGACAATTCGAATGGTCATGGAATCAGCGTACTGCAGGATGGTTTTCGACTGCTTTCACGCGGTGCTGCTTGCGCCAGTGCGCAACCCACCAGGAAGCGAGCAGTAAAAGCGCAACTCCGGTGGCTAATTGCCCTAAACCAGCAAGCGCACTCACTCGCGCAGATAGCCGAATTCGTTTTCCTACTTGTGCCGTCCCGTCTGGCGTGTACAACACCACTTCAAGAGGAAAGGTTCCGTTTGCACGAGCGATGACCGGCACGATCAGGTCAACAGCAGAGTTTGCATTCACCGTGACCACTTGGGGTTTTTCGGGAAAAGTGAGCTTCGCACTCGACAGCGTGACCAGTACCGACAACGGCAAGCTGGCGCTATTGCGTAATTGCAATCGAAGGTCGCTTGTTTTTCCGCTCAAGGTAAAGGTCAGTGATTCAGGCACACTCACAGACGCTCGGAATGATCGAAGTTGTGCTCTAAATCCTTTGAGGTACTGATCAAATCGATCAGTATTGAGCGCATCGCTTTGAATGAGGAGAAGTGAATCCTCCCACCACATTCGCGACGGTGCGTCTGTTGTCAACATCGAAGTTGTAGACACAATCTCATCAACTACAGATTGCAATTGTGGTCGCCGTGCCCGAAGGTCAATTGGGGTTCCACTTGGCATAGAAAGAGGGGTTGACGCTTCGGTTGCGCGGCGAATGGAGCCAAGTGGCCGCAGTGTTACTTGGGGTGCGTTTGCCAATGCAACAAGCAACGAGTTCACCAATACGGGGTTGGGAAGTGAACCGTCAGTTGCCGACACAATGAGATGGTGATCAAGCGGCTGACGCTGACCAACTGCCAATTCTCCTTGCTGAGTAATGATTTCTGCTGCCACAGCCATGCTGGTTTGCACAGGGTTTGTGGTGTTGTTTGAGAGCGAAGTTGCCAGGCGAGGGTCGGCAACAGCAATTGACACTTTTTTGGTTGCGTCATCGGCGTACATCGCCCGGTATTGCTTGGTATAGGAATCGAGTGCACCGAGCGATTGAGCAGCTTGTGGGGAGAACACCACATTGGTGAAACCGGCGCGGGCGAGCAACGCTATTCCGTCGGAATTCAACGGTCGCGTAGAGAACCAGGTTCGGGGATTGATTACCGCATCGCCGTTACGCGAATCCAAAACTTCCACTCCCCGCGAAAGTTGCTTGCCAAATTCGGCACCAAGCTTTGCTTTCTCGGCACTAGATGGATCAAAAGGAACAAACGTGGAAGCGAGTACTTGATGTTTGGCAAGAACAGTTTGTAGTTGTCCGAGCAGTTCAGCATCTTGCGGGTTAGAGGAAATAGCAAGGCTGTTCAGCGTTTCAGGCGACATGCGCACCGACATCACCCCACTGTTTCCATTCAGCGATGAAACAGTGTTGTTGAGCGTTGTTCGAACTGAGTCAAGCAGGGAGGTTTCGCCTGCGGGTGTTTGGCTAAGAGGCGGGCTCACTTCTGCAACAAGGGAAACAGAGAGCGAGTTTCTGCTGGTTTGGACGGTGATGAAGTTGACGAAGGTGAGTAAGCGACTTGCTTCGCGTTCACCAACTCGTATTGAAAGCGACACAGGGTAAACACCGCTCTTGCGTAAACGAACCGACGAACCACCCGCATTGCTGCTGAGAAGCGCAATGACGTCACCCGTCTCGTTGGTTCCCAGGTTTGCGAACGGCAAATCGTGTGTTTCAATCACGCTCGGGCTGTTGTTACCACTTGCGACATCTCGCACGGCGTCGCGAGTTGCGACAGCAGCATGTACTTCAACACGCAAAACCGCATTTTGAGTAGTGCGCAATTCGCTCAAGGTTGCTTTGTTCGGAATAGACAGCACAAAGCGAAACTGTTTTCCAATGCTGACATTGAAGTTTTGGCCAATTAGTCGCGCTTCGATTGCTGACGGCAGTGTTTGCGGCGACGCCAACTCTGCCTGTGCGGGAGCAGAGATCACGATTGTCGAAATCGCGAAGAGCAGGCTTGCCCACCGCGAAATACGGCGACTGGAAGTGCAAGACATCACCATGTGACGGTAGTCGGCAACCTTGTTGGCGGTGGAGCAACCTCTAACCTACGAAGTGTGATTCCTCCGCGATTTGAGCCGGTACTGGCCGAACTTCGGCCTCTCGGCAATATGTTCCGCGAAGCATCCTTTCGTCTATATGTAGTTGGCGGCACTGTTCGAGACCTATTGCTCGATCGTGCAACCGAACAACTGGATTTTGATCTCACAACAGATGCGACTCCGCCAGATATCAAGAAATTGCTATCGGGATGGGCAGATGCAGTGTGGACTGCAGGCGAACGATTTGGAACCATTTCGTGTCAGAAAAATGGTCGAACCTACGAAATCACTACTCATCGTGCCGAGGCGTATTCACCCGATTCACGTAAACCCGACGTCGTCTTTTCTACCGATATCTCCACGGATTTGTCGCGGCGAGATTTCACTATCAACGCTATGGCGCTTGAACTCACTACCGATAACCCTGAGCTCGTAGACCCATTTGGCGGTGCAGCAGATCTGGTGTCACGAGTGTTGCGTACTCCGTTGTCACCAGCAGAAAGTTTCAGCGACGACCCGTTGCGAATGATGCGTGCTGCGCGGTTTATTTCCACGTTGAAACTGCAACCAGTCGAAGAGTTGGTCAACGCTGTGAAAGACATGCATGAACGGCTGAAGATTATTTCTGCTGAACGTATTCGCAACGAACTGGATCGATTGCTTGTTACCGAATTCCCAAGTTTGGGTTTGTGGTTCTTGGTAGACACGGGGCTAGCCGAACATTTCTTTCCAGAATTGCCTGCAATGAAACTTGAGCAGGATCCAATTCATCGACACAAAGATGTACTTACGCACACGTTTGCCGTTGTCGAAAATGTTCAGCCAAATGCCGCACCAAATTTTGATTTCCGCATTACACGACTTGCGGCTTTGTTTCACGACATCGGTAAACCAAAAACACGCTCGTTTAAAGACGGCAAAGGTGTGACTTT
This sequence comes from Actinomycetota bacterium, assembly GCA_041165005.1. Lineage (GTDB taxonomy): Bacteria > Actinomycetota > Acidimicrobiia > Acidimicrobiales > Ilumatobacteraceae > UBA3006. Next base: position 1,514 of record JBEAOI010000006.1, on the reverse strand, counting down.
TCATCATCATGAAGTGGTTGGCGCAAGAATGTCACGAGATCGACTGAAGGCATTGCGTTATTCATCTGAAGATGTCGCAGCAATCACCGAACTGGTTGCGTTGCACTTGCGTTTCCACACTTACCAAATGGGCTGGACTGATTCTGCCGTTCGTCGTTACGTTCGCGATGCTGGCAAATATCTCACCGAGCTCAATGTGTTGACACGTTGTGACTGCACAACTCGCAACGAAAAGAAAGCGCTCATGCTTGCTAAACGCATGGATGAACTTGAAGCACGTATTGCCGAACTTGCCAAAGAAGAAGAGATTGCAGCATTGCGACCCGAAATGGATGGTGCTGCAGTGATGGAATTTTTGGGCGTGAAACCAGGAAGGCAAGTTGGTGCTGCACTGGATTTCTTGATGGAGATCAGGCTGGAAGAAGGCGTACTGGGTGACGAAGAAATTCGACGACGACTAACTGAGTGGTGGACGAGCCAAACAAAATGATTTGGACTATCGTTCGCTGACATGTTCATGCGTCGCCGAGTTGGTTGGTTGAGTGCACTCAGCATCACTGGTGACGATGGAGAAACCATTGGCGGCGTCATCGATCATCGTCTCAGTCGAAGAGTGGTGATCAACGAGTATCGCCGTGGAAGATTGCGTCGCGATCAAGTGTGTGATGCGCACCCCGACCTCATGCGTGCCGCGCGAAACTTTGGCGATGAAACTCAAGTACGTTGTCCGATTTGCCAAGAAGACAACGTTGTGTTGGTGACCTATGTGTTTGGCCCACGGCTACCTCATCACGGAAGATGCATCACTCGTCCACATGAACTGGAAGAATTTCGACAACTTGCTCAACGCGAAGCAGTTCATGCACAAAGTTATGACTCGTTGTATACGGCGTATGTCGTTGAAGCCTGCAGGTCGTGCAAGTGGCACCACCTGTTGCGCTCGCTGCCATTAATGGAGCCGTCAAAGGTTCCTGAGCGTGAGCCAGCCCGTAGAAAACAGTCGCAGCGCTAATTGGTAGTAAGGCTGTAGGGCACTCCGTGACAGGGGTGTGGCACGATCCGATTGTGCCGATACGATCCAGAGTCCTTATCCACCCTGCCCCTTCGGGGGCTCCAGCCTCGGCTGGATCCGAAGGGAGTTATCACGTTTATGCGTGCATATGAATTAATGGTCATTGTGAGTGGTGCGTCCGAAGAGTCGGCTGCTCATGCCTGGATTAATACGATCTCGAAGGCAGTTACTGCTGCCGGCGGTTCGGTTCACGGCACACCTGATTGGTGGGGCAAGCGTCGTCTTGCATACCCAATCAATAAGCAATCAGATGGGTACTACGCGGTGTTTAACCTCTTAGCCCCAGGTGGCGCACTCGACGAAGTTGAGCGCACACTGAAGCTCGCGGACGATGTTCTCCGCCACAAACTTCTCCGTTTGCCAGATCAGGAAGCAGCTAGCCGCGGCATGATCGCTGCTAAAGCCTGATCTCCATTTATTCATTCATTAACTAGGAGCCCTT
>JBEAOI010000005.1:0-3744 GCA_041165005.1 Actinomycetota bacterium | reverse complement strand
AAGTTCAGGCATTGCTCATCCCGCAACTACGCAGGAAGTTCGCTGTTCAACACATCGCACGCAATTTCTGCGGCAACTTGTTCTGCAGCTTTCTTCGACTTGCCTTCGCCGTAACCAAGTTCGCGGTCACCAACAAATACGGTTGCGAAAAACATCTTGTCGTGGTCTGGGCCTTCGTCTTCCACTTTGTAATGCACATGTGCTTCACACTTCGAGGCAAGTTCTTGCAAGCGAGTTTTCGCATCCAACCGGTCGAGCCCACCGACTGCATCCACAATGCGCTTGCCCATCAATGCACTCACCACATCGTGCGTTGCCTGCGGGCCGGCGTCTATATATACGGCGCCAATTACGGCTTCAAGTGCGTCGGAAAGGATGGAAGTTTTCTCGCGGCCACCTGCGGTGTCTTCGCCTTTGCCCAACATAAGAAACTCGCCAATACCCAGTTCAACTGCAACTTCGGCAAGTGCAATGGCATTCACCACGCTCTTACGCAAGTCGGTAAGTTTTCCTTCAGGCAAGTCGCTGTGTTGTGAGTACACAATGTCGGCAACTACCCAACCAAGTACTGCGTCGCCCAAAAACTCCAGGCGTTCGTTGCTTTCGCCACCGTCATTTTCGGCATTCCACGAACGGTGATGCATGGCTGTTTCCAGCAATGATTCATTGGTGAATTCGTAGCCCAAGCGGGCGGTCAACTGCGAAAAATCAGGCATCAGACTTCAATGCGTTGGCAATGAGGCCAACCATGTTGCATTCCACCATGTCTTTGGCAACTTTGATGCCGTTCAACATTGCGCGTGCACTTGAAGAGCCGTGCGAAATAATGCACACGCCATCTACACCCAACAAAATTGCTCCCCCCGTTGAATCGGGGTCGAACTTGGAATACAAGTTCAACAACGCAGGCATTAACGCTTCGGTGTGTTCTTTGTATTGCGGCTCACCAATGCTGGCAAACAATTCCTTCACAATTGTCTTCATGGTGCCTTCAAGCGTTTTCAACGCAACGTTGCCGGTGAAACCGTCGGTCACTACCACGTCTACATCTGGCGTCATTATGTCGCGGCCTTCAACGTTGCCAATGAAGTTGATATCGCTCATTGCACTTAGCAATTCAAAACTCTTCTTGCGCAGCGTGTCGCCTTTGCCTGGCTCTTCGCCAATCGACAACAAGCCAACGCGTGGTCGTTCAATGCCATAACGCGCATTGGCGTAAACCGAACCCATGACGGCGAACTGCGTCATCCACTCGGGTTCAACTTCGGCGTTTGCACCGGCGTCCAACATGACGGTTGGTGTGCTGCCAGGAACTGGAATTGGTGTGGCAATTGCTGGGCGCTTCACGCCTTTAATGCGGCCCATGCGCAACAGCGCACTGGCCATGGTTGCACCGGTGTTGCCGGCAGAGATCATTGCACTTGCAATGCCGTCGCGAACTAAGTCTGCAGAAACGACAAGCGTTGAATCTTTTTTGTTGCGCACCGAACTTGCAGGGTCTTCGTGCATGTCGATGAACTCGGTTGCAACGTGCAACGGCAAGTCACCGCGATTAGCCAAGTCGGCTGGGCCAACAAGTAATACGGGAATACCTGCAGCAACAGCTTGCTTGGCTCCTTCAACAATTTCGGCGGGAGCTTTGTCTCCGCCTAATGCATCAACTGCAACGGGCAACATGTGTGGGCCCGAAGAATTATCAGCCAACGTCTACAGCGACGCGACCCTTGTACCAACCGCAGTTTCCACACACTGTGTGTGGCAACTTCGAGTTGCTGCAACGTGGGCAAACACTGCGTGCTGGTGCACCAAGTTTCCAGGCGCCTGCCATGTGGCTGCGGCCCTTCATCTTCGATTTCTTTTTCTTTGGTACTGGCATCGCGTGCTCGGCTTTCGCTTAAAAAACTTGGTCTTCGGGTGTCAAAGGTTATCGGCTCAGTCGCCGAGTTGACCCCGTAATTGGTCAAGTACCGACCAGCGCTCATCGGTGCGCTGGGCTTGGCACTGGCAGGGGTCGCTTTGCATATCTGCGCCACATTGTGGGCATAAACCGGGGCAATCTGGCTTGCACAAAGGCGCATCGGGCAGGCCCAGCAACATGGTTTCGCGAACCATGGGCATTAAATCCAGCTGCTCCCCTTCCAAAATGTATGCATCTGGGTTGTCGGGCACGCTTTGGTAAATCTCGTCGATATCCACGTGAATGTCGGCCAAAACTTCGCGCAAGCAGCGGCGACACAACATGGTGGTGCTGCACGCAGATTTACCTTGCACCACAAGTCCGCCTTGCACGCTTTCAATGTGCAACTCAACATCAATGTCGCGCGTTGTAACTATGCGATCGTCGCCAAATTCAAAATCAGCAACAGGCAAGCTGACCACAACATCTTTCAACGTGCCTGCGCGGCGCGTCAGTTCAAGAATGTTGATCGTGAGTGGCGCCGACATGAGGAAAAGTTTTAGTACAGGTCGGTGCGTTCGTGGTCGAAGAACGTTGCACCCGTGGCATCACGCGTTGGTTCAACGACTTCTTCTTCAACAACTGGTGCAATGCGCATGCGCTCGCGACCTTGGCTTACTTGACGCGTAATGCGGTCGAGCAAGATTTCAAAACTTGCAAGGCGCTGGTCAAGGAAGTCTTCTAGTTCGTTCTTAATGCGGCGTGCATCTGCTTCGCCTGCTTCAAGTACTTGGCGAGCGCGAGCTTCTGCAGCGCGAACCACTTCGGTGCGTTGCACCATGCGCTCGGCTTGCGCGCGTGCTGCTTCAACAATTTCATCGGCTTCGCGTTGTGTCTTTTGCACAAACTCGGTGCGCTCTTTCAGCATCCAACGTGCTTGGCGAATCTCTTCAGGAAGAATTGCAAGTGCGTCTTGCAGCAAGCCAACAACATGATCGCGATCAATACGTGGTGTGCTGGACAGCGGCACGTTCGGCGCGCTGGCAATCATGTGAATCACTTCTTCAAGCATCGACTCGGTGTCACCGAGTTCTGCCTGTACTGGTTCGTTTACTGCGCCGTCGAAATCGTCGTAACTCATTACTTTGCTCCCTTGCTCTGCTTGGCAACTAATGCCTTCAACACTGGTGCTGGAACCATTGGGGTCTTCATTGGGCCCGTGTAGTTCGCAAACTGACGTATATATGTGCTGGAAATGAACGCGCGCTCTGCGCGGCTAAACAACAGCACGGTTTCAATGCCGGTTGCTGCATTGTTGGTTTGCGCCATTTGCTGCTCAATTTCGAAGTCGGCTCCGGTGCGGGCGCTCTTCACAATCATGCTGGCATTAATGCGGGTGGCCACTTCAACGGTGAGTCCTTCATACGTAGCCACGCACACAGCGTTGCCTAGGTGAACGGTGCTTTCGCGAATCAGTTCGGCGCGCTCTTCAGGGTTAAACATGCCCGATGGCTTGGCTGGGTTGTGCATCACGCCAATGACTAATTCGCCGAACAGCGAAACAGCTTGTTCGACGACATCCAGGTGACCCAAATGGAATGGGTCAAAACTGCCGGGGTAAAACGCAACGGCCATAACGTCTCTTACGCTAACCGCTGTAGGAACGACACGTACGCCCTGCCATATCGCTTTACGCGGGTCACTTCCCAGCCTGTAATTGGTGGGTTTTCTAGCGTCATGTCGCGATCGCTCTCGGCCACCACGAAATCTGCCTGCACTAAGTCGAGCAATTCGTGCCATTTCGCAAACTCATACGGCGGGTCGGCAACGATCAGCGTTGCACCGCG
>JBEAOI010000004.1:0-6228 GCA_041165005.1 Actinomycetota bacterium | reverse complement strand
AGGAAACGCGCCGAGCATTTTTGCTGCAGACAACGTGTTTTCCAACAAGCAACCAATCGTCATCGGGCCGGTTCCACCAGGCATTGGCGTAATTGCACCAGCGACTGCTTGAACTGCGTCGAAATCGACGTCACCAACAATCTTTGCTTCTTCGCGCGAAACACCCACGTCAACCACTGTTGCACCAGGCTTCACATGGTCTGCAGTAATCAGACGAGCAATGCCCACGCACGACACGATGATGTCGGCTTCGCGGCAAACAGCCTTCAAGTCTTCTGAAGAAGTGTGTGAATGCGTGCATGTTGTTGTGGCATCGCCACCCTTGCGAATGAACAAGATGGTTTGTGGAAGACCCGTCAGCGTTGAGCGACCGATAACTACAACCTTCTTACCCTTGGTAGGAATTTCGTAGCGCTCGAGCAAACGCATCACACCAAGTGGTGTGCATGGTGCGTGACCTGGCAAACCGCGCATGAGACGACCCATGCTGCGTTCGGTCAGACCATCAACATCTTTTTCAGGTGGCAACAAAGCAAGAACTGGCTCTGCATCGAGATGCTTTGGCAACGGCAACTGCACCAAAATTCCGTGCACCGTTGGGTCTGCTGCAAGTCTGCGCACTTCTGCTTCAACTTGTTCCTGCGTTGCATCGTCTTCAAGATGCACACCGACCGAAATCATTCCGGCCTCTTGTGCTTTCTTGTGCTTGCTTGCCACGTATATATGACTTGGCTTATCGCCACCAACCAATACCGTCGCCAAGCACACTGCCGGCGAACCTGCAGCCTCAATCTCTTTGCGCAAACGCGCAACAGTTTCGTCGCGCAAGTTGTTGCCATCCATCAAGATAGCGCCACCTGGCGTGCGCTTGTATTCAGTGCTCATGAAAGACCGACGATTTCGCCGTTCTCATCAAAGTCGATGATTGCTGCGGCTGGCTTGGTTCCAAGACCTGGCAGTGTGCGCATGTCGCCACAAATTGGATACACGAAGCCTGCACCAACCGATGCACGAACTTCGCGCACGTTCAGTGTGTGACCCTTTGGCGCACCCTTCAAAGAAGCATCGCCCGAAATGGACAAGTGAGTCTTTGCAATACACACTGGCAAGTGGCCGAAGCCATTGTCGGTGTAGTTCTTCAATTGCTTGGTTGCAAGAGCCGAATAGGTCACGTTTGCTGCACCGTAAATGGTCTTCGCAACAGTCTCAATCTTTTCCTTGAGTGATGCTTCGTCCTTGTACAGCATGTGGAAGTTGTTCTTCTCGTTGCATGCTTCCTCAACAGCCTTTGCCAACTCAACGGCTCCTGCACCACCGTCTGCGAAGTGTGTGCACAAAGCAACACGTGCTCCTGCAGACTGGGCAATCTTGCGAATTGCTTCGTGCTCTGAAGCGTGGTCGGTTGGGAATGAGTTAATGGCAACAACTGGAACTACACCATGCGCCTTTACGTTTTCGATTTGCGCACGCAAGTTCTCGCCACCCATTTCAACGTCTGCTGGGTTTTCTGCGAGCAAGTCTGGAGGCAATGCCTTACCAGCAACAATTTTGTACTTACCGGAGTGAGCCTTCAATGCACGCACTGTTGTTACCAACACTGCTGCGTCTGGGGTCATGCCCGAGTAACGGCACTTGATGTTGAAGAAACGCTCTGCACCCATGTCGGCGCCGAATCCAGCTTCGGTGATGAGATAGTCACCACAGTGAATGCCGATCATGTCACCGATGATTGATGAGTTACCGTGCGCAATGTTTCCGAACGGACCTGCGTGCACGATTACTGGAGTGTTCTCCAGTGTCTGCAAAAGGTTTGGCTTAATTGCATCGCGCATGATGACCGACATTGAGCCGGCAGCGCTGAGCTGCTCTGCTGTTACTGGTTCACCCTTGGTGTTGTAACCAACAACAATGCGAGCAAAACGCTTACGCATGTCTTCAAGTGAAGTTGACAACGCAAGAATTGCCATCACTTCTGATGCGGCAGTGATGTCGAATCCGGTTTGACGAACAACGCCGTCTTCCTTGGTTCCAAGGCCAACAATGATGTTGCGCAATGAACGGTCGTTCACGTCGATTACTCGGCGCCATGTGATGTTGTCCATGTCGAGGTCGAGCTCGTTGCCCTGATGCAAATGGTTGTCCACCATTGCTGACAAAAGGTTGTGTGCTGCAGTTACAGCATGGAAGTCGCCGGTGAGGTGCAAGTTGAGCAATTCCATTGGAATCACTTGGCTGTAGCCACCACCTGCAGCGCCGCCCTTAATTCCAAAGGTTGGTCCCATTGACGGCTGACGAAGACTGATGATTGCGTTCTTGCCGATGTGCTTGAACGCCTGTCCGAGACCAACAGTTGTTGTGGTCTTTCCTTCACCGAGTGGTGTTGGGGTGATTGCCGTAACAACGACATACTTCGCCTTCGGACGTGACTTCAATTCGTCAATCGCGTCAAGACTGATCTTTGCAAGGCTCTTGCCGTAAGGCTCAAGCAAATGTTCGCCGATCCCCATCTGGGCAGCGATGTCCTTCAACGGCAGTGGCTTACCCTGGCGCGCAATTTCGAGATCTGATGGAAACGACATATTGGAGACTCCCCGTTCAATGGCCACCGCGTGGCGATTTGGTCGCACCACTATATAGGAGCGACGGTGCCTGATATATGACAAACCCCATATGGATTTGCCCCTTGTTTCCCGCACTTCCTGCAATAGTTGGAGCACATGAGCGCAAGTCTGCCGATCATCGATATTTCGCCGTTGCGAACTGGGTCGCACGACCCCAATTACGGCAAGGCTTCGCGCGAGCTATTCACCGCACTTTCCGAGATCGGTTTCGCCATTGTGGTTGGTCATGGGGTCGAACCGCAGACTACCGCGAACATGCGTGCTGCTGTGAAAGCAGTGTTTGACGCGCCGCGCGAGACATTGCTACGCAACATGGTGGTCAAAGGCAACTATCGCGGATTCGTACCACTTGGATATTTCACTCCTAATTCCGGAAAAGGGAAAGCAGACCAGTACGAAGCGTGGAAGCTGCATTACGAAACAGATGCACACGACCCAATTCGCACTCAGTGCGATTTGTACGGCCCGAACGTGTGGCCAGCAATTGATACTGACGTTCGCACACCAATCATGAATTACTGGCACGCGCTTGACGCAGTAAGTGAAACATTGATCATCGCTCTGTGTGAACAACTTGGCATTGATCCCTCTGTGCTGTTGTCGTGCATGACCATGCCACTGACCAACATGACTCTGCTCAACTATCCACCTGTTGAACCACAAGCAGACACATGGGGAATTCACCCACACAAAGATTTCAATCTGCTCACCTTGCTCGCTCATGATCCAATTGGCGGACTAGAAGTGCGCACGCGTAACGATGAATGGATTAATGCACAGTGCCCAGAAGAAGGCATGGTGCTCAACGTTGGTGACATGTTGGAGTTGTGGAGCGGGGGCAGATTGTTATCTACTCCGCACCGCGTGTTTAACAAGTCGGGTAAACCTCGACAATCATTCCCCTACTTTTCAAAACCTCGATGGGATGTTGTGGTGAAGCCACTCGTAGAACCACTCACTGGTTTTGATCGCGTACCGCTTCATGTTGGAACTTCAGCAGCAGACATTTGGTATTCAAACTGGCCTGACACATCAAGCACAGACCCAGCGCAAGTGCTCGGAAAATTTGATTAATTATTTTGGAAGTGGCGAACCAAGTCGCTTGCGCACAGCTTGATTCATTTCATCATCAAAACCGCGCACGTGCTTTTCGCATAGTTCTGCTGCGGCGTCGCCATCACCTGCTGCGAGTCGTTCAAACATTTCACCGTGCTCTTGCACAGCATGTTTCATGTCGGCAACGTCTGCAATGTACAAATGCCACAAGCGATCGCTCTGCGCGTACATCATGTCGAGTGTTGCGGTAAGAAAACGATTACCTGCTGCATCCCACACAATTTCGTGACAACGGCGATCGATCTTCATAAGGTCATCGTTCGTCGCACCTGGCTCTTCCGCCTGTGCAAGCACACGCGCCATTTCATCCCAATGGTCTTGCCTTCCGCGCTTGGCGGCAAGTCGCATGGCGTAGGGCTCGAGCAATGCACGGGTCTCGTACAACATGCTCAGTTCCATCACGTCAATTCCCGACACCAACATGCCGCGCCGCGGGATGACCGTGACGAACTGGTCCCTGGCCAAGCGCTGGAGAGCCTCTCGAATTGGAGTGCGACCGATGCCCAGCTGGGCCTGCAGGTTCTCCTCTTTAATAACGTCGCCGGGGGCCAGTTCGAGGCGGACGATCTTGTTCCGGATCTCGAGGTAGGCCTGCTCGCTCAGCGAAGTACTCACGTGCGACATCATATCCCGATTTTTACGTGATGATATTGCGCTGATATACTACCAAAATTCAATTGTGGCCTCGCCCAACGGGGGTGCGGTCCTCTTTTCGGGGGTATCTCGTGAGTGAATTTCCAAGTCGCGCAAAGTGTGTCGTTATCGGTGCCGGAATCGTTGGTAACTGCCTCGTCGGTCACCTGAGCAAACTCGGTTGGACCGACATGGTGCTCATTGACAAGGGTCCATTGCCAAACCCAGGTGGTTCCACCGGTCACGCATCGAACTTCATCTTCCCTACTGACCACAACAAAGAAATGGCGTTGCTCACTCTTGCTTCACAGCAGCAGTACATCGAGCACGGCATGAACAACACCTCTGGTGGTATCGAAGTTGCTCGCACACCAGAGCGCATGGAGGAATTCAACCGCCGCATGACGTCGGCAAAGGCATGGGGCATCGACTCCAAGTTGCTCACACCAGCCGAAATCAAGGAACTCGTTCCATTCATTAACGAAAAGATTTTGCTCGGTGGTTTCTACACACCAAGCGTGTCAGTTGTTGACTCACTACAAACCGGAACATTGATGCGCGAAAGTGCAGTGAAGGCCGGCCACTTGCAAGTGTTTGCAAACACTGAAGTACTCGACCTTGAAACCAAGAATGGTCAGATCACTGCAGTAGTAACCAACAAGGGTCGCATTGAAGCCGAATACGTAGTCATTGCTTGCGGTGTGTGGAGCCCACGCATTGCCAAAATGGCCGGTGCAAACATTCCACTTACTCCAGCCGTTCACCAGATGGCAGACGTTGGACCAATCGACGTATTGCAAAAGACCAATGCTGAAGTTGCATTCCCAATCGTTCGCGACATGGACACCTTCTGCTACGAGCGTCAATCAACTGGTTCGATGGAAGTCGGTTCGTACGCACACCGTGCGATCTTCATGCACCCAGATGACATTCCATCAAACGAAGCATCGGCACTCTCGCCTACCGAATTGCCGCTCACCATGGACGACTTCGATCCACAGATGGAACAAGCAATTGAATTGATGGAAATGCTCGGCGACGCCGAAATCAAGTACGCCATCAACGGTTTGCTCTCACTCACACCAGACGCGATGCCAGTTCTTGGAGAAACCGTTGAAGTGAAGAACTTGTGGTCGGCTGCTGCAGTGTGGATTAAGGAAGGTCCAGGAATTGCGCAACTCGTAGCCGAATGGATGACATACGGATACCCACATTTGTGCGACCCACACTCATCAGACATCAGCCGCTTCTACCCACATGAGAAGACCGAGCACCACATTTATGCACGTTGCGATGAGCACTTCAACAAGACGTACGGCATTGTTCACCCTCGTGAGCAGTGGGCATCACAGCGCAACATGCGCCGCAGCCCGTTCTACCCACGTGAAGAAGCACTCGGCGCAACGTTCTTCGATGCCCGCGGTTGGGAGCGTCCACAGTGGTTCGCTTCGAATGCCAAGCTCGTCGACAAGTTCCCAGAAGTGTGCGCACCACGCGAACACGAATGGGACGCACGCTGGTGGTCACCAATCACCAACGCAGAGCACATGCAAATGCGCGAATCAGTTGGCATGGTGGACCTCACCGCATTCAACGAGTTCGACTTTGAAGGCCCAGGCGTTGTGAACTTCTTGCAATACGTTTGCGTGAACAACGTTGATGTACCAGTTGGCCGTTCGGTGTACACACCACTCCTCACCCCTGGCGGCGGATTCCGTGGTGACCTCACCATTATGCGCCTTGGCCAAGAACACTTCCGTGTAATCACCGGCGCATTCGACGGTGGACGCGACAAGTACTGGTTCAAGAAGTACATGCCAACAGATGGCTCGGTGACTTTCACCGACATGAGCCAAGC
>JBEAOI010000003.1:0-3232 GCA_041165005.1 Actinomycetota bacterium | reverse complement strand
ATCAAGGCTTCCTTCCACCACAATGTGCGGTGGTGTCGAGGTAGTGCGACGCTCGTCATAGGTTCTGAGGCGGCGTTCACGTCTTAAATCGTACGCCGTGTTGTGGCACGCCAAGCCTCAGCCCGACCACCTTCGGTAGGATTACGACATGTCTTTACGCACCGATTCGCCACTTGTCGATCCAGATGTCATTGCCCGAGTGCTTGCCAAAGGGCGCAGCACTGGTGCTGAATTCTCGGAGATCTATGTAGAGGACAAGCGGTCAACATCTGCTGGTTTGGACGACGGAAAAGTAGAGCAAGTCACGAGCGGTCGCGATCGCGGTGCAGGAATTCGAGTAATCGCTGGAGACACCACTGGCTTTGCTCATACTTCAGATCTTTCCGAGCGTGGTTTGTTGGCTGCTGCCGAAGCCGCTGCAGCCGCTGCCAAGCAAGGTGATGGTGGTGTGCACACCATTGCTTTGCAGCCGGTGTTTCGTCACCCAGTGAACACCATCGTGCAATTTCCAGACACGGTTGCAAAGGCGCGCAAAGTAGAGCTCTTGCAACGCGCCGATATTGCTGCGCGTGGAGTGCACGGAGCAATCGTTCAAGTGTCGGCAGGTTACGGCGACTCAATTAAACAAATTCTTATTGCAAACTCAGACGGCATTTTTAGCGCCGACGAACAAGTGCGCACGCTCATGCGCGTGAGTGTCATTGCAAACGGCGATGCAGGAATGCAAACGGGATACAACTCGCTTGGTCACACCATTGGTTTTGAAATCTTTGATGAAAACGATGTTGAAGAACTTGCAATTCGTGCAGCGCAGCAAGCAATTACCAAATTGCAAGCGCGACCAGCACCTTCGGGCGCCATGCAAGTGGTGATCAAGCAGGGTTCGGGCGGAGTGTTGTTCCACGAAGCATGCGGACACGGACTTGAAGCCGACCTCGTTGGCAAGGGTTCAAGCGTGTATCGCGGAAAGATGGGCGAGCTTGTTGCGTCACCGCTGGTCACTGTTATTGACGACGGAACCATGGCAGGCGAGTGGGGTGCCATTGGTGTTGACGACGAAGGACATGCTTCGCAGAAGAACACACTTATTGAAAATGGAATTTTGACTGACTATATGTGGGACTACATTCGCGCTCGCAAAGAAGGTCGCAAGCAAAGCGGCAACGGACGTCGTCAAAGTTATGCAGACTTGCCAATGGTGCGCATGACCAACACATTTGTTACCAACGGTTCGGAAAACCCAGACGACATCATTCGTGCAACCGACCACGGTGTGTACGTAGCAAAACTTGGTGGCGGTCAAGTAGACACCGCAAGCGGAGACTTCGTGTTCGGAATGGTTGAGGCGTACCTCATCGAAAACGGTGAAATCACCGAACCATTGCGTGAAGGAAACCTCATTGGTAATGGCCCGCAAGTATTGAAAGACATTGACCTCATGGGCAATGACTTTGCAATGGGTGGCCCAGGAACCTGCGGCAAAGACGGTCAAGGCGTGCCAGTTGGCGATGGTTGCCCAACTTTGCGTGTGAAGTCCATGACTATTGGTGGAACCGCAGCATGAGCAACACTGTCGATGATCTGCAGGCAATTGCAGATCGTGTAGTTGCGCAAGCTGGTGCTGGCGAGCAGATCGAGGCCTATGTCAGCCGCGGTGGCGAAACGGCTATTCGTATTTATGAAGGCGAGCTTGAACACTTCGCTTCTGCCCAAAGTGAAGGCGTTGGCATTCGTGTAATCAAAAATGGTCGAACAGGTTTCGCTTATGCAGGAACGCTCGACCCTGCAGCAATTACGGAAGTACTTGCCGATGCACGGGACAACGTCAGTTTTGGAACACCAGATGAGTTTGCTGGCCTTGCAATTCCAGACGGAGTTGCACAGATTCCGCAAAAGTTTTGGGACGAAGAACTTGCTAGTTACCCAACCGACAAAAAGATTGCTCTGACAAAAGAGCTTGAAAAACTCACACTTGGTATTGATGACCGGGTGCGAGTTGACGAAGCCAACTACGACGATGGGTGGGGCGAGGTTGCGGTTGCAACAACCACAGGCATTCGTGAAAGTGGCCGAGGAAACTCGTGTTACGTGTCGGTGAGCACGCTTGCAGATGACGAAGAAGAAACACAAACCGGATTCGGATTCTCGGTAGGCGATTCACCAAAGGATTTCAATTTGCAAAAGGCTGCCCGTGAAGCAGCAGAACGTGCAACCCGCTTGCTTGGCGCAATTAAGCCTCCAAGCAAGCGCACGACAGTGGTGCTTGACCCGTACGTCACTTCGCAGTTCATCAGCATTTTGTCCAGCACCTTGAACGGTGAGAATGTGGCGAAAGGCAGAAGCTTTTTTGCTGAACGAATGGGCGATCAAGTTGCTGACCCACGCTTTACGTTGGTGGACGACCCAACAAACCCACTCGCGTACACCGCTACCGATATTGATGGCGAAGGACTTGCCGCACGCCGCAATGTGTTAATTGAAAATGGAGTGCTGAAGAAGTTTGTTCAATCGTCGTACAGTGCTCGCCGCATGGGCACCGTCAGTACGGGCAACGCAACGCGAGGCGGGTTCGCAGGCTCACCAGGAACTGGATGCTTGGCGATGCAATTGGTGCCTGGAACGCTCTCCCAAGAACAACTGATTGCCAGTGTCGATGATGGCGTACTGATTCAAATGGTGTCCGGACTTCACAGTGGGGTAAACCCCGTTTCTGGAGATTTCTCAACTGGTGCATCGGGAATGCTCATTAGCAATGGAACTGTCGGAGCACCAGTGCGCGAGTTCACCATTGCCAGCACGTTGCAGCGTATGTTGCTCGACATTGTTGCTATAGGCGGAGATGTCGATTGGTTGCCATCCCGAGCCCACGGAATGTCGCTAGTAATTCGGGACGTGACAATGAGTGGTACATAAACCCGCTGGCCTGCACAAAACTACGCCCTACCTGTTTGCTAATTTACAGGTGTGCCAAAAAGTACCAAAGTTGTCGGCCTTGACTGGCTGTATCGAAAAATGGATGAACACGACTATTCAAGCCTTCAGGCAGTTGCTGAAGCGTGCGACTTGAATCGTGGAAATTTGTATCGCTATTTCGCGTTTGAAACGCGACCGTCAATTGACCTGTTGCCGAAGTTGTGCACTGGCTTGAACGCTTCGCCTTTAGAAGTTCTTACCGCACTTGGTATTCAGTTCGATTAATCGCGCTGCTTAGCGCGAATCAATACCGTTGTTT
>JBEAOI010000002.1:0-3124 GCA_041165005.1 Actinomycetota bacterium | reverse complement strand
CGGGTCAACCGGCACGCCTTGCCGATGTTGCATTTGTTGATGGTGTGATCACCGAGGTCGCTGCGCCAGGCGAGATTTCAACTGCACATGCGCATCAGCACATTAAAGCCGATGGACTTCTAGTAACCCCCGGCTGGGTCGATGTGCACACGCACTATGACGCACAAGCCACATGGGACCCGTGGATGACACCAAGCAGTTGGCACGGTGTAACCACCGCAGTCATGGGTAACTGCGGAGTGGGATTTGCACCGGCTGTTCCCGAGCGTCATCAGTGGCTCATCGAACTTATGGAAGGCGTTGAAGATATTCCTGGTTCGGCAATGGTCGAGGGAATCACTTGGGAGTGGGAGTCATTCCCCGAATACCTCGACGCGTTAGAACGCAAACCGCATGTCATTGACTTTGGAACACAAATTGCGCATGGCGCATTGCGTGCATTCGTCATGGGTGATCGCGGTGCAAACAACGAAATTGCAACTCCAGATGACATCGCACTGATGAGCAAACTCACCGAGGAAGCATTGCGCGCAGGTGCACTTGGCTTCTCAACTTCACGCACACCTCTGCATCGCAGCAAGAGCGGCGAACTTGTTCCCGGAACCACCGCATCGCCAGACGAGTTATACGGAATTGCCGATGCAATGAAGCGTGTTGGTCATGGCATCTTCCAGTTTTCGCCTGAACACACTCGCGTACCTGTTGAAGAGTGGCCATGGATGCAAGAACTTGCTCGTCGCAGTGGCGCAACCGTCAGCGTGAACGTGAACCAACTCGACGACGGAAGCGAAGTGTGGCGCAAGACTCTGGCGCTCCTCACAAAGGCGCATGAAACCGGCGAGAAAATTGTTGCGCAAACTGCTGGTCGTTCAATTGGCATATTGATGTGCCTTGAAGGAAGCGTTCACCCTTTGCTCGCCCACCCGGCATATCACGAAGTGATGCACTTGCCGTTTGCAGAGCGTGTGGCTGCATTAAACGACCCAGTTCGTCGCCAGCGATTTATTGATGAAGTTCCACAGGACGGCTTTTATGAGGGCTTGGTTACGAAAGCACTGAAACGCATGTACCCAGTGACCAGTGGAAACATTGATTACGAACCACATCCTTCGCAGTCCATCGGCGAACAGTCAAAGGCAACCGGCATTCCAGCAATGAAACTCATTGTTGATCACATGTTGACCAATGGTGGCAAAGGCATGATCTATTCGCCATTTTTCAATTACATGTATGGCGATCTTTCTATGACGTACGAGATGATGCAACATCCGCAAACACGCAACGGTCTCAGCGACGCTGGCGCACACTGTGGTGCAATTTGTGATGGCGGAATGCCTACATTCATGCTCACACACTGGGTGCGCGACCGCACGCGCGGGCCAAAGCTGTCGCTTGAACACATTGTGTATCGCCAAACTCGTCACACTGCTGAATTGCATGGCCTGCTTGACCGCGGGTTGCTGAAGCCAGGTATGAAGGCCGACATCAACATTGTTGACTTCGACAACCTTGGATTCGACATGCCGCAGATGGCATATGACTTGCCTGCAAATGGTCGACGCCTTGTTCAACACGCCAATGGTTACGTGAAAACCTTTGTGAGCGGTGTGCAAACCGTAGATAACGATGCGTTTACCGGCGAATTGCCAGGCGCACTCATTCGCGGACCACGCCGCTAAACACGACTTAGGAAGTCATTCCACCTAGGCCAACGAGGCCTCGCGCAAACTCAATTTCTCCCATGTGGCGAAGTCCGTGTTGATAGATCCAACACTCCACGGCATCAAGAACGGTGATACCCACTTCTCCTGCAACGCGCGCACTGTATGTACTCGCAATTTGTGGAGGAAACGGACGTTGGATGACCACACGAGTGAGTTCTTCTGGTTGCACTTGCGCCAACCACTCGTGCACGCGATTAAACACAATCTGTAAATACTCCTGAAACGCTTCGTAGTCGCCGATGCGCTGGCCAATCATTTCATCAACGGTTTTGTGTTTTCCGTGGTCTGCGATGGCTGGCATTACTCGCGCATTCCACTCGTCGTTCCACACCGGCATTTGTCCGGTAATCAACATGAACGACGAATCGATCATGTTGGTGATGTGAAACAGGCTGAATGCAATTGGCAACACACCTTCGCGCTCAAAATGATTGACATGATCAATCGTCATGGTGCTGAGAGCCTGGTCGTACAGCGAATGCAACGCCTTCATTCGTCGTTGTAATGAGTCAAGGATGAGTTCGTTTGACATGACTACTCCTTTGCTGCTTCTGCACGCATCTCGGCTTGCTCGTCAGTCTTCGTTGGACGGCTACGAATTTCAAATGCTGCTTTTTCAATCGTTCCCGTAAATGGAAATGGCGCAACATAGTCGGGGCAAACGGGCGACAACCGGTCGCACCCCAAGTCCATCCCCATGCTTCCCAAAATGCGCATGATCTTTGGAATGTGCACACTTCCAACATCTGTTCCATCAACCATCAACGTGATGGTTCCGGTTTCACCTTCACGATCAAATCGCGCTGCAAGAGTGTGCTTGCCAGCTGCAAGTGAAATTGGAGCGGTTGCACGTTGATGTTTGCCAAGAGCGTTGTAATAGAAATGCAATTCCCCGTTGCGAATGAACATGGAGTGTCCAATGTTGTGGCCACCACGCGCATAAATGACACCTTGAAGTGGACCTGCACCAACTTCGACATCTGCAGTAAATGTCCACGCGCGACCGCTCAACATCGGGCAGGCATCTGAAGGAATGTGTGCAATCGGCGGAAAATACGTATACGTATTGCCGTAGTGCGGCGAACCAGGACGAGACTTGCTTCCGAATATTTCAATGCCACGGTCATCGAGTGGAAGTACGCCGTACTTTTCTGCTTCTTCCCACCACAGCGCGATCATTTTCTTCAGACGCTCGGGTTCTTTTGACGACAGGTCATGCATTTCCGAGAAATCTTCGTTCAGGTTGTACAAGCCCCACGTGTCGTTTTCGTACGGCACGTTTTGGTCGTGGAATGTGACGGCTTTGTAGCCATCCGACCAAATGGCACGATGCCCCATCATCTCGAAGTACTGAGGACCACGTTTTGTTCCCTGAACTGGGCCACCAAATGTGTAACGCA
>JBEAOI010000001.1:0-3331 GCA_041165005.1 Actinomycetota bacterium | reverse complement strand
GAATCGGTGGAAATAATCGACACCAATCGCGCAACCGTGCACACATGCATCTTTGACTCGGTAGTGCTGTTCGATTCTGGTCAGATCGACGGTGCTGCCGACGACATCGTGTTTGACGATTCGGTTATTTCGGCATTCATGGTGTGGAACGTGCAACTCAGCAACGGCCTATGGAAGTGGGTTTCTTCCACAGCCACACAACGAAAGATCGGAGGCGACATATGCGGATTCGCAAACTAGCGATCACAGCATTTGTCATTTGTATAGGAGCAATGCCAAGTGAAGTACGTGCTGGCGACTCCATTGGCGGCAGCACCACCAGCAGTGCCGGAATTGACGGCAACCAAATCATGGCGGGCATTCAATTTGGAGCAACACCAGGTAGCTCTGGTGCAACTGAAGACTGCGAATGGTCACTTGCAATCCCCCACGATTCGCACACGGGCAATCAATCCATGGTGCAAAAGGTTTCTGGTGGCATGAGTTACCGCCTCTTTGAATACACCTGTCTCAATCGCACGCCGGCAACAACATTCCATTGGATTCCACAAGTGTCCACTACACAACTCGCACAACAGGCAGCGTCCGTGGTGTACGACAACATTCCCGCACCATGGGGAAACTTTGCGCCACCCGCTCAGCGCGGTGTCGTGAAATTAGGAACATGGTTTTGGGTAAACCCATTGATGTGGGTTCCAGTTAGTGCAACTGCTGGTGTGCCCACACCAGCTGGATACATCGCGGTTACCACTACCGCAACTCCAAAGAAACTCATTTTTGACCCAGGTGATGGAGCACTCGGCTCTGGGCCAGTTACCTGCGATGGACCAGGACTTCCATGGATAGAAATTTTTGGCGATCACATGAGTAGCAAATGCATGTACACCTATTCGCACTCATCGTCCATGCATCCGTCAGGAGTATTTCCGGCAAAACTTTCGGTGCAGTGGCACGTCTCGTACACCACAAACTTTGGCGCTCGCGGAACGATTGGTGACTTTACGTTTGCCGCAAGCCATCAACTTCTTGTTCGCGAAGTACAGGCCTTGGTCACCGGCTAAGCATCAGTTGTTGAAATTGCTCCAGATTTCGCATCAAGCAATCGAAGTAAATCAGATGGCGCAACTTCCAAATCGAGGCCACGACGACCACCACTGACAAAAATGGTCGAATAGTTGCTTGCCGATTCATCCACAACGGTGAGAAGTTTTTTCTTCTGTCCGAACGGGCTAATGCCGCCTACTACGTAACCAGTAATCCGTTGCGCATCATTGGCTGGCACCATTTCACATCGCTTCACTCCAAGAACAAGCGCAAGCGATTTCAATGACAACTGAGAACTCACAGGAACAATGGCGACAACAGCGGATTTCTCCGACTGAGCGAGCAGGGTCTTAAACACTCGAGATTCCTCGACGCCGAGCGCATGTGCCGCTGCCCTTCCGTACCCAAGTTCCTCAGCATCGACAAGGTCGTGATCAAAGGCATGCACGGCAAACTCAACGCCACTTCGCTCAAGCATCACCATGGCTGGAGTTGCACCCTTCATCGCCTACTCAGCATACGAATATTGGGGTTATTCAGTAGGAACGGGGGTACTTGCCTGACACACTGAAGGGTCGCTCATAGCGGCAATCCAGACTTCGAAAAGGACCCAACATGCCAGTCAGCAATTCTCGCGACACCATTTTGCTTGAACGTCGTTACGCGGCAGTGTTCACCACCATTACCGACGAATCAATTGCCAAACTTGCAGCCGCAGTTGACGAGAAATTGCGCGACGCCCTCGCCAAAGTTCTTGCTCTTCCTGCAGGATCATTTGACGACGCAGCAACTGTTGCACCAAAAGTTCGCGAGGCAATGAAAGCTCGTAAGGCATACCTCGACACCGGCGTGTTGTTCGGTGAAGCAGCAACCGAAAAAGCCATTGAAGTACTTGGCGACAAATCGGAAGACCCAAGCTTGGAAGACTTAAACAACGTTTTACCAGCACTCATCGAAGAGTTCAGCCTTGATGCATGCCGTCTCATGGCAGTGCAGTTTTCAGTTTCACTTGGCGGTTTCCGCAAGCTGGTTAACACCGACGAACGCTTCGCTATTCCTTCAACGGGCAATGCACCAGTTGCTGTCGCAGCAGCACCGGCAAAAGATGCAGCCGCACAAGAAGAGAAGAAGCGTGCTCGAGCAGAGCGCAAAGAAAAAGACAAGGCAGCACGCGCAAAAGCAGAAGCACAACGTCGCATCGCCCGCGGTCGCGCGTAAGCAGTTGCCATGACACTTCGCCTTGCCAACCTCAAAGGTCGCGCGCAGTTCATCGTTGGCGACATTGCTTCGCCACGTGCAATTGATGTTGCAACTGCTAGCAATAACTCTCTTTCAGCAGACCCAATGCTGTGCTTCGCACATTGGGATTCGTTGAAGAAACTCGCATCAACACTTGATGTAAGCGCTGGTTCACCTGTTGACATTGCAGATCTGTCATGCCCAGTACCGCAGCCACGACAAATGTTTGCTGTTGGTCTGAACTATCGCCAACATGCAGCCGAAATGGGTAGCCCATTGCCGCCACTTCCATTGGTCTTCGCAAAATTTCAAAGTTCGCTGAACTCCCCAACTGGCAATATCGAAATCTTGAGCGACACCGTTGACTACGAGTCTGAACTCGTCATCGTTGTTGGTAAAGGTGGCCGACATATTGATGAAGCCGTTGCATGGGACCACGTTGCGGGTCTGTGTGTAGGTCAAGACGTTTCTGACCGCGGACTGCAATACATGGGCACTCCCCCGCAATTCAGTTTGGGCAAGAGTCGCGTTGGTTACTCACCAATCGGACCATGGGTCACCGACATGTCAAACAACGACAAGCGTGATGACTTGCAACTTGGGTGCACCGTAAATGGTGAACAGCGTCAAGACACACAAACCAGCGACATGATCTTTGGCATTGCACACATCGTCGCCTACATGTCCACCATTGTTGAATTGTTTCCTGGCGACGTTATATATACGGGTTCACCGTTCGGCGTGGGCCATGGCCGCAAGCCGCAGCTGTACCTCAAGCCTGGCGACGTAGTGGAAACCACGCTTGAAGGCGTTGGCACCATTACTAACCGCTGCATATAAATTTTCACCTCACCCAATCGGGGTAGATTTCTCGTATGAATTCGGGGAAAACCACCGTCATCACTGGCGGAACCGTTGTCGATGGATCGGGTCAACCGGCACGCCTTGCCGATGTTGCATTTGTTGATGGTGTGATCACCGAGGTCGCTGCGCCAGGCGAGATTTCAACTGCACATGCGCATCAGCACATTAAAGCCGATGGACTTCT